>NZ_JBTXLT010000007.1:0-202824 GCF_054871725.1 Enterococcus sp. LJL99 | reverse complement strand
ACAAGTGTAAGTGATTCAAATTCACTAAGTACAAGTATGAGTGTAAGTGACTCAAATTCATTAAGTACAAGTACAAGTGTGAGTGATTCAAACAGCCTTTCAGGAAGTTACAGCACAAGTACAAGTGTAAGTGATTCAAATTCACTAAGTAAAAGTATGAGTGTAAGTGACTCAAATTCATTAAGTACCAGTACAAGTGTGAGTGACTCAAACAGTATTTCAATGAGTGTAAGTGATTCGAACTCACTAAGTACCAGTACAAGTGTAAGTGACTCAAATAGTCTTTCAGGAAGCTACAGCGCAAGTACAAGTGTAAGCAACTCGAATTCAATGAGTAACAGCACAAGTGTAAGTGATTCAAATTCAATGAGTAACAGTACAAGTGTAAGTGACTCAAATAGTAATTCAGGAAGTTACAGCACGAGCACAAGTGTAAGTGATTCAAATTCACTAAGTACAAGTATGAGTGTAAGTGACTCAAATTCATTAAGTACAAGTACAAGTGTGAGTGATTCAAACAGCCTTTCAGGAAGTTACAGCACAAGTACAAGTGTAAGTGATTCAAATTCACTAAGTAAAAGTATGAGTGTAAGTGACTCAAATTCATTAAGTACCAGTACAAGTGTGAGTGACTCAAACAGTATTTCAATGAGTGTAAGTGATTCGAACTCACTAAGTACCAGTACAAGTGTAAGTGACTCAAATAGTCTTTCAGGAAGCTACAGCGCAAGTACAAGTGTAAGCAACTCGAATTCAATGAGTAACAGCACAAGTGTAAGTGATTCAAATTCAATGAGTAACAGTACAAGTGTAAGTGACTCAAATAGTAATTCAGGAAGTTACAGCACAAGCACAAGTGTAAGTGATTCAAATTCACTAAGTACAAGTATGAGTGTAAGTAACTCAAATTCATTGAGCACCAGCACAAGTATAAGTGACTCAAATAGTCTTTCAGGAAGCTACAGCACAAGTACAAGTGTAAGCAACTCGGATTCAATGAGTACGAGCACAAGTGTAAGTGATTCAAATTCACTAAGTACAAGTATGAGCATAAGTAATTCAAACAGCCTTTCAGGAAGTTACAGCACAAGCACAAGTGTAAGTGATTCAAATTCACTAAGTACAAGTACAAGTGTAAGTAACTCAAATTCATTGAGCACCAGCACAAGTATAAGTGACTCAAATAGTATTTCAGGAAGCTACAGCACAAGCACAAGTGTAAGTGATTCAAATTCACTAAGTACGAGCACAAGTGTAAGTGATTCAAATTCACTAAGTACAAGTACGAGCATAAGCAATTCAAACAGCCTTTCAATGAGTGTAAGTGATTCAAATTCATTAAGTACCAGTACAAGTGTGAGTGATTCAAATAGTATTTCAGGAAGCTACAGCGAAAGTACAAGTGTAAGCAACTCGAATTCAATGAGTACCAGCACAAGTGTAAGTGATTCAAACTCATTAAGTACAAGTACGAGCATAAGTAATTCAAACAGCCTTTCAGGAAGTTACAGCACAAGCACAAGTGTAAGTGATTCAAATTCACTAAGTACAAGTATGAGTGTAAGTGATTCGAACTCACTAAGTACCAGTACAAGTGTAAGTGATTCAAATAGTATTTCAGGAAGCTACAGCACAAGTACAAGTGTAAGCAACTCGGATTCAATGAGTACGAGCACAAGTGTAAGTGATTCAAATTCACTAAGTAAAAGTATGAGCATAAGTAATTCAAACAGCCTTTCAATGAGTGTAAGTAACTCAAATTCATTGAGCACCAGCACAAGTATAAGTGACTCAAATAGTATTTCAGGAAGCTACAGCACAAGCACAAGTGTAAGTGATTCAAATTCACTAAGTACGAGCACAAGTGTAAGTGATTCAAATTCACTAAGTACAAGTACGAGCATAAGCAATTCAAACAGCCTTTCAATGAGTGTAAGTGATTCAAATTCATTAAGTACCAGTACAAGTGTGAGTGACTCAAATAGTATTTCAGGAAGCTACAGCACAAGCACAAGTGTAAGTGATTCAAATTCACTAAGTACAAGTATGAGTGTAAGTGATTCGAACTCACTAAGTACCAGTACAAGTGTAAGTGATTCAAATAGTATTTCAGGAAGCTACAGCGCAAGTACAAGTTTAAGCAACTCGAATTCAATGAGTAACAGCACAAGTGTAAGTGATTCAAATTCATTGAGCACCAGTACAAGTGTAAGTGACTCAAATAGTATTTCAGGAAGTTACAGCACAAGCACAAGTGTAAGTGATTCAAATTCACTAAGTACAAGTATGAGTGTAAGTGATTCGAACTCACTAAGTACCAGTACAAGTGTAAGTGATTCAAATAGTATTTCAGGAAGCTACAGCACAAGTACAAGTGTAAGCAACTCGGATTCAATGAGTACGAGCACAAGTGTAAGTGATTCAAATTCATTAAGTACCAGTACAAGTGTGAGTGATTCAAATAGTATTTCAGGAAGTTACAGCACGAGTACAAGTGTAAGCAACTCGAATTCAATGAGTACGAGCACAAGTGTAAGTGATTCAAACTCATTAAGTACAAGTACGAGCATGAGTGATTCAAACAGTATTTCAATGAGTGTAAGTGATTCGAACTCACTAAGTACCAGTACGAGTGTGAGTGATTCAAACAGTCTTTCAAGAAGTTACAGCACGAGTACAAGTGTAAGCAATTCGGATTCAATGAGTACGAGCACAAGTGTAAGTGATTCAAATTCACTAAGTACAAGTATGAGCATAAGTAATTCAAACAGCCTTTCAATGAGTGTAAGTGATTCAAATTCATTAAGTACCAGTACAAGCGTGAGTGATTCAAATAGTATTTCAGGAAGTTACAGTACAAGCACAAGTGTAAGTGATTCAAATTCACTAAGTACAAGTATGAGCGTAAGTGACTCAAATTCATTGAGTACAAGCACAAGTGTGAGTGATTCAAACAGTCTTTCAGGAAGCTACAGCGCAAGTACAAGTGTAAGTGATTCAAATTCACTAAGTACAAGTACAAGTGTAAGTAACTCAAATTCATTGAGCACCAGCACAAGTATAAGTGACTCAAATAGTCTTTCAGGAAGCTACAGCACAAGTGTAAGTGATTCAAACAGTCTTTCAGGAAGCTACAGCACAAGTACAAGTGTAAGCAACTCGGATTCAATGAGTACGAGCACAAGTGTAAGTGATTCAAATTCATTGAGCACAAGCACAAGTGTGAGTGACTCAAATAGTCTTTCAGGAAGCTACAGCACAAGTACAAGTGTAAGCAACTCGGATTCAATGAGTACCAGCACAAGTGTAAGTAATTCAAATTCATTGAGCACAAGCACAAGTGGATCAAGGACTCAGGAAGCATCGAATACTAAAGTGACTGGCAGTGGTTTGCCAAATACTAGCTCTACAGCAACCGTCGCTAAAAATACGTTGCCAAATACAGGAGTTATAGAAAGTGATCTCTATACAGTAATCGGAGGTTTAGCTGCACTATCATCTCTTTTAGTTCTATATAAACGTAAAAAAGATAAGAAGTTAGATTAGAGTTAATCCTTTTTGTGAAAAAACAAGACAATTCCAGAATAAAAATGGAGTTGTCTTGTTTTTAGTCAAATATATATGTTATAAATAAATTATTAGTTTTTTGAATAAATTCTCAGGAGAATATCAATGAAGTATAACAAAAAAAAATATGATTATTTAATTGTAGGGGCGGGACCTTTCGGATCAGTTTTTGCTTATGAAGCTGCCAAACGTGGAAAAAAAGTTCTAGTAATTGAAAAACGTTCTCATATTGGAGGTAATATGTACACGCATAAGGAGAACGGGATAAATATTCATGACTATGGAGCACATATTTTTCATACTAATAACAAACAAATTTGGGATTATGTTAATACTCTAACGACTTTTAATGGGTATATTAATCAAGTACTTGCTAATTTTAATGGTGAGTTATACAATTTGCCATTTAATATGAATACATTTCATCAAATGTGGGGAGTAAAAACACCTAAGGAAGCACAAGAAAAAATTGCTGAACAACGTAAGAATGCAGGAATTTCAAATTCTCCTAAAAATTTAGAAGAACAAGCAATAGCTTTAATTGGTACGGATATATATGAAAAATTAATTAAGGGGTATACTGAAAAACAATGGGGGCGGAAAGCAACTGAACTTCCTTCTTTTATTATTCGACGGTTGCCTACTAGATTTACTTATGATAATAATTATTTTAATAGTCGATACCAAGGAATTCCAATAGATGGTTATACATCAATGTTTGAAAAATTATTATCAAAGGATTTAATAGATATTAAGTTAGGTATAGATTTTATCGACGATAAAGAAGTTTTTTTAAAGGAGTTTCCTAAAATTGTCTACACTGGTATGATTGATGCATTTTTTGATTATCGTTATGGTGAGTTAGAATATCGATCTCTTCGTTTTGAATCTGAAGTTGTACATTCAGAAAATGTACAAGGTAATGCTGTAATTAACTATACAGATGCTAATACTCCTTATACTCGTATAATGGAATGGCGTCATTTCGATCAAAAAGCAGATAAAGATAAATCTATTTTAACTCGAGAATATCCACAAAAATGGGATCGTTCAAAAGAAGCATACTATCCTATTAATGATGAACGAAATTCTTCAATACTTAAAAAGTATAAAAAGGATGCAAAAAAGTATAAAAATGTGATTTTTGGTGGTCGACTTGCGAATTATCAGTATTATGATATGGATCAGGTATTTGGGATAGTTTTAAAGGCAGTAAATAAAGAGTTTAATGATGAAAATCAAACGATTTTTTAAAGAGTTATTTATTAAAAAATCAATTTTTCAGATTAAAATTATAATCAAAATACAGTACGAAAATATTACCATTTGCTTATTTGTCTATCAAAGTTAAAGAACAAGTGTAAAAAGAAGCGAATTCTAAGTCTGCTATTTTTACAAAATTTTGTATTTAGTAAAAGATGAGTCATGAGACATAAATTCCAAGAAATAAGCGACAAATCACAAAAATTTGAAAAACAACAAGTAGGAGGCATTCACTATCATTGAATGGGAGCCTTTCAAGTTTCTTCTTATTTTCGCGTTTTATCGCTTATTTAGCACTTTTTAATTGATTTTTGTTTCTATTAGAAATATAAAAGTAAAATGGACTTTACCATTTAAGCGTGTTTTGATACCGTTTAAGAAAAATAAGCGTATTTTCTTTCTAGAACGTCTACACTGTTTTTAGATTAACAATTTCATTTGAAATTGTTAATTGATAATGAATTGAAGGATGAAACTTAGGAGGAAAAGGTATGTTGATAGTTTTATTAGTTTTAGCCATTGCTGCATTTGTTTCAATGATAGCGGTAAATAGTTTTAAGAATAATTCAACTAAAGGAGGATTATACAAACTATTGATTTTAGTTCAATCTGGTTCAATCGGTGCCACTGTTGGTTTGTTAGTAGTTCTTTTATTAAAAGGAAGATCAATTGGATAAAAGTAGAATAGCCTAATTTTTTGTTATACTTAATATAGTCTAGATTCTAGTAATTAAAGAGGTAAAAATAATGAAATTGTATGTACGGAAAAAAATAGCCAGCATTAAAGATGTCTTTAATATTTATGATGAAAATGAAAATGAAAAATACCACGTTCAAGGGAAAGTATTTTCGTTTGGTGCAAAATTAACTGTATCAACGACTGAGGGCAGTGAAGTTGCGTTTATCAAAGAACGGTTTAATCATTTTTTACCCAGCTTTGAATTTTATGTTCAAGATGAATTAATTGGAACAATCAGAGAAAAAGTAGGCTGGAAATAACGGTATGTAGTTGAAGCTTCAGATATTGAAATTGAAGGCGACTGGTGGGGTATGACCTTTACAATCAAGGCTGACGGACAAGTCGTAGGGATGGTCTCAAAAAAATGGTTTTCTTGGGGAGATTTTTATGAAATAGAGATTACCGAGCCTAAATATGAATTAATTTCTATTGCCTTAGTTTTAGCCATTCAAATGGTTAAACAATCAGATGATACAGCAGCAACTACTACTTTTTAGTAAAATAAAACAAATCACCGCATTCATTTGTCTGGTGGAGTGGACAAGATAAGGTTGAGATGGATTTTTTTGTTTGGCTCATCCTTATCCTTCAAAATAGAATAAAGGTTAGTGCGAATTCATTATCTGGGCAATTTCTAAAAGATTGTTCATAATATGCTGTATTTACTTATTTGATTTTCAACATTTTCTTAAAATAAGCGACAAGTCACGAAAATGACAAGAAACACGAAAGGTTCTCATTCGATGTTGAATGGTTCCTAATTGGTGTTTTGTAAATATTTGTGACTTGTCGCTTATTTCTATAGTTTCTAAATAATTTTATAAGTAAAAACGATCTGATGGAAACGAATATTAAATTTTAAAATTTAATTTAGTTACTACAACGATCAAAAAACTTTTAAATGATATTTTTTTAAAATATATGTGTTTTTAATTGAAAAAGTGATAAAATTTAAAAAGGAGATAAATTTTTAAATAATACAATATGAGAAATCTATTATCTAATAAGTTTGATTTGTAAAAATTTTCATTAAAGGAGTGGGTGTTAGGATGGCAAAAAAAAAAGAAAATATCTATAAAAGAAAGGATGGACGTTGGGAAGGTCGTTATAAAAAGACAAGAAATGAAGATGGGAAAATAATTTATGGTTATGTTTATGGACAAAAATATGCACTTGTACAACAAGAACTAGCAAGAAAAAAATTGAACTTTGTTGATAGTAAAAATCAATTGTTTTCAGGCACAGCTTCGGAGTGGTTCGATCAATGGCTCAATGTTCATGTAGCTACTAATGTAAAACTGTCCACTTTAAAAAGCTATGAAACAAAAATAAATAATCATATTCGTCCTTTTTTTAAAAAAAAACTACTTATCTCTATTACAAAGGATGATATTAATGAATTTATTAAATACATTAATAGTCAAGATTATTCGAAAAATATGCTCAATAGCTTATTAAATATTCTTAAAAACAGTTTGAATTGCGCAACAAAAATAGGCTATTTAACTGAAAATCCATCAAGTGAGGTTATCTTATCAAATGAAAAGAGAAGGAAAATTCATGCATTATCTGTAACTGACCAAACCCGTTTGGAATTTTATGCTTTTCAAGAAACAGATACGTCAGCTGTTATTATTGCACTTGCAACTGGAATGAGAATTGGAGAAATTTGTGGACTAAAATGGACAGATATTGATTTTAAAGAAAATATTATACATATTCGCCGGTCGTTACAACGAATACCAGGAAAACATGAATTTGGGCGAACAAAAGTAATTATTGATTCACCAAAAACAGCCAGTTCTAAACGAGATATTCCGCTAGCAAGTTGTTTTAGGGACTATTTACTCGAAAAAAGGTACTTGGCAAATTCGCCCTATGTTGTTTCATCTAATGGCAATTATGTAGAGCCTCGAACAATCACTTATCGATTCAAAAAATTACTCATAGAAGCCGAATTAGAAGATATTAATTTTCATGTTTTAAGACATACCTTCGCGACACGTTGTGTAGAAAGTGGTGTAGATATTGCTTCACTAAGTAAAATTCTGGGACATACATCAGTGAAACTTACATTAGATACGTATACAGATTCTCTTTGGCAAAGACGTCAAGAAGTAATGCAGGTTGTTGATCAAAGTCAATTTTTAAGAAACAATGAAAAAGTATAGAAGTTAATTGTTGATTAAAGAACAAATTCATTTCAATGAATGAGTAGGGCGATTTATTAATAATTAATATTATTTTAAAAATAAAAAAATTATTAATTTTTTTTGTTAGGAATAAATTAAAATGTGATAAATAACGAAAAGTATCTTTTGAATTTTTGTTGTTTGTCGGTTGTTTTCGTAGAAATTGTTTCTACTCTCATCGTTTAGAATTGAATAGGTAGATAAAAACTCATTTATTGCACTCTAAGCAATAAGTTAGAACTAACTATTTACTTCTAACTATTTTATTCCTAACTGTCTTATTGTAACTTCTGTTCATTGTTTTGGTAAAAATTGGTTGTAAAGGTTTTAGGTTCTGTGTATCAATTTCTGTTTTTTACCGGTTATCTGTTATATAAAAGAAGATTGAAACGGATTCTATAGGCATATATATGTGATTTACTTTTGAAAGATGGTAGACTGATTTTGTTATTGTATACTTGATTGATTTTTTTAGGCAAAGTAGTTTAACGAGAGGGTCAGGAGTGAACAAAAGTGATTCAATTCGAACAAGTAACAAAGGAATTCACTTATCAGGGGAAAAGATTTAGAGTGTTAGATCAATTATCCTTACAAATCGAGGAGAATGAAATATTCGGTATTGTTGGAGAAAGCGGTTCTGGGAAGTCTACCTTATTGCGTATGATTAATACACTGGTGATTCCAGATGCAGGACAAGTAAAAATTGCCGGTATTAACTGGTTTCAAGAGAGCCAATTTAAACAGAAAGAGCATCGAAAGAAAATTGGTATGATTTTTCAGCAGTTTAATTTACTGTCAAATCAGACCGTTTTGCAAAATGTTGGTTTACCACTAAAACTACAAAGAAAGTTTGATAAAGAAAAGGTGCTTGAAATTTTGACGTTTGTCAATTTAGCTCATAAAGCAAATAGTTACCCTGCTCAATTGAGTGGTGGCGAAAAACAACGAGCAGGCATTGCGCGAGCGCTTATTACGCAGCCAGAAATATTACTTTGTGATGAGCCAACCTCAGCTTTAGATGGACAAAATGCGGATGATATTAGTCAGTTGCTTAAAAAAATTAATCAAACCTTTGGAACAACAATGGTTGTTGTCAGTCATGAATTAGAGTTAATTAAGTATTTATGTAATCGAACAGCTGTGATTGAAGAGGGGCGGATTTTAGATGTGTTAAAAATTACTTCTAAGCAACAAGATCATCAATTTGCTTCTTACTATGATCGAATCAAGGAGCGTTTACGATGATTGCCAATTATTTGAAAACAATGATTTATTATTTACCAGAACTGACAAAAGCGCTGACAGAAACAGGATTGATGCTAATTATTTCAATTGCTGCGGCAATTATTATTGGTTTGCCTGTAGGAACTTGGATTTATTTGTTGAAACAAAATAATTCGTTCAAAAATAAAACGATTGGTAGTATCGTAAACATCGTGATTGACAGTATTCGTTCTTTTCCGTTTTTACTTTTAGTAGTCGCGTTGATTCCGTTGACTCGTTTGGTTATGGGCACAGCGTTTGGAACGTTGGCAGCCGGTTTTCCTTTGACGTTTGTTTCAGCTGCTTTGTATGCTCGATTTACAGAACAAGTCTTGTTAGATGTTCCACCAGAAATCATAGAATTGGCAAAAGCTTTAGGTTGTAATCGACGACAATTAATTTTTCGTTTTCTATATGTAGAAGCACGGTCAGGCTTAGTTTTGATGCTGACCACAGTTATGATTAGTATGATTTCTTATTCAACAGTGATGGGTGTTGTTGGTGGTGGAGGAATTGGCGATTTTGCTATTCGTTATGGTTACCAACGTTATGAGTATGCGGTGATGTATACAGCCATCGTGATAATGATTTTATTTGTTAGTTTCATTCAAATCAGTGGACGCTATATTGCTAAGAAAATTGATAAAAAACATTTATAAGGAGATACATAATGCAGAATAAAGTAAAAATTTTTTTGTTTATCATCGTTTCAGTAGTATTAGTTACAGCTTGTGGGAAGAATAAAGAAGCAACAAAAAGCGATTCGAATGATAAATCCAATCAAGTAATCAAAGTTGCTGCACATTTACCAACAATGGTCGATGTTATTGAAATCGCAGCAGCAGAAGCTAAAAAAGACGGCTACAATGTAGAATTAGTGCAAGTCAATGATAATATACAGTATAACGAATTATTAAAAGCGAAAGAAGTCGATGCAAATTTTGCTCAACATGAACCATTCATGCAAAAGTTTAATGAAGAAAGAAATGCTGATTTAGTCATCGCTCAAAAAATATATAATGCAAAAGTTGGTTTTTATTCAAAACATTACAAAAATTTGGCTGAAATTCCTGATGGAGCAACAGTAGCTTTACCTAGTGATGTGTCAAATGAAGGTCGAGCATTGGCTATTTTAGCAGATGAAGGCTTAATCAAGTTAAAAGACGGGAGTGGTTTTGAAGGAACCACCAAAGATATTGTAGAGAATCCTAAAAATTTAAACTGGTTATCCGTTGATTTACTTAATTTGGCAGAGGCCTACAATGAATCTGACGTAGCCTTAGCTTATAATTATCCTGCCTATATCGCTAAAGTTGGGTTAAAGCCAAAAGATGCACTTCTTTTAGAGAAAACGATTGATGATCGTTTTGCAATCAGTTTAGTTGCTCGAGAAGATAATCTGGATTCAGATCAAATAAAAGAGCTAAAAAAAGTGATGACAAGTGACAAAGTTCGTGATTATCTTGTAAATGAGCATAGTGATACTTTGGTACCAGCTTTTTAATGATTATCTATTGAAAGCAAAAAAATGGTAAAAAAATATTTACAATAATGGCTATCACTAGTATTCTGTTTAGAAGTTTATTACAATAAAATAAATAGAAGTAAAGGAGGGAATATAGATGAGTAATGTTATTGAAAGTTTAAAAAAATACGCATTGTTAAGAGGCATTATTTACATTGTTTTGGGAATTATTATTTTGATGAATCCGAATGAAGTGTTTAAAGTAGGCGTTTATTTCATTTCAGCGTATACGGCATTTTCTGGTTTAGTAAATATCTATGAAGGAATGAAAATCAAAAAACAAACAGGCGAATATGGTATGAGTTTTATGGGTGGGATCATTCTTTTACTTGTAGCAGCAGTCATTTTATTTTTTGCGAAAGGAATTGTGAGCATTTTACCAATTTTCTTAGGTTTAATGATTGTAATCGGCGGAGTTGCTAAACTAATGCAAGCACTTAATTTAAGAACGTATGTGAATGTCAATTGGGTTCCGTATCTAATTTACAGTATTATTTTGATTATTGCGGGCTTAACTTTGACCTTCAATCCATTTAGCAGCGTATTATTTTTATTCCAGTTATTTGGTGGATTATTAATCTTTATGGGAATTTCAGAAATTATTTCCTTTTTCCAATTTCGTAAATTGGATCGCTAAAATAATCTAAAAAAATCGTAATTTCATAAAAAGAACCTAGAAAATGACTAATAGTCGTGATTTTTTAGGTTCTTTTTTTTGATAATAAAAAATAGCATGAAAGTTTCATAAAAAGGCTTGCAAAAAAAATAGTTGAATGCTATTCTTAAAATCTAATTGAGAATGATTTTCATTTTCGTTAAGCGCGAAAATTTTATTATGCATAGAAAAGAGGAGATGATTTGATGAAGGAGCTTACGCTAACAGAAGCGATTCGCGATAGGAGAACAATCCGTATGCTTTCAGAAATGAATGAAGTCATAGAGTTAGCTACAATTTATGATTTACTTGAAAAAGCTAGCTATGCCCCTTTCCATTCTAAAAAGGAACCTTGGGAAGTTACGCTTGTTAGTGAGGAGGAAGAACGGCTTTTTTTTGTTGAGCAATTGATGAAAAGTTATGATCGACTGAATGTTTGGGAAAACTATGATCCAGAAATTATGGAAAGTGCGAAACAAAAAACAGCTGATTATTTTGCTAATGTGCCAGTTACATTAATCGTTTCGGCACCTATAGAAAAGGACGAAAAAAAGGATTTGGAAGCAATTAGTGCAGTGTCAGCCTTTATCCAAAATTTCCAACTATTAGCCTGGGAGCAACAAATCGGCGTAACTTGGCGAACAACTGTCAATATTTTTGATCGTCAGTTTGCTGAAAATATGGGATTGTCTGAAGATAGACAAATTATTGGTTTGCTTTTTTTAACCTCTATCAATGAAGCAACTAAAATACCGCCTGCTCGAAGAAAGTCAGTAGACCAGTGGACATCCCATTTAAAAGAAACGATAGAAAAAAAGTAATATATTTATTTGATAGAACGGTTTGATTAATAGGAAGTTATATTAAAAATACGAGGATTCGAGTAATTGACTGGAATTATCAGAATTTTTTTACAATAACTAGCTTAAAAGATACTAGAGCGTTTATTTTTTATGTTAGAAAGTTGATTTTAATAGGTAAATGTAAAAGGGTGAAGCAAAAGTAAAAATTAGGTTTGCTTCACCAATAAACCTAATAAACGGCAGACAACAATCAGAATCTTGGCAATTTCCAAATCATCATTCTTCATTTTTTTAGCTCTTTCTTAGTGCGATAAATCACGAAGAATATTCTTGTTCGTTGTCCTATACAGCTATTTACGATTCTCAGAACATAGTATCTTTTGTTCAAACTCTTTGTTTCAAGTTCAGGAGGAGTCTTTTTTGGATACAAGTAAGGTAGATATAAAAACAAAGCAAGGGAAACAACAAGCTTTTTTCCCATTTTTAATTTTTTTGTTGCTTCTTGCAATCATCGTGTCGGTTCTTTATTCGTTAACAAATGGACAAGCTTCGATTTCAATGCAGGAAGTTTTTCAAATCTTAGTCTATAAAATTTCAGGTGGTCAAGTTGGTTCTTTAGAAACGATTAGTAGTCAAGCGGCGGTTAATATCATTTGGTTTGTGCGGACACCTCGAGTGATTTTAGCTATTTTTGTTGGGATGGGGCTTGCTATCAGCGGTGCAATCATGCAGGCAGTTGTCCAAAATCCATTGGCTGATCCTTACATTCTCGGCGTTTCCTCAGGTGCTTCTTTAGGAGCCACTTTCTCTATATTAGTTGGATTTGGTTCAGCGACCTTTTTGTCTCAATTTGGTTTAGCTTTTAGTGCATTTGCAGGAGCCATCATTGCTTCATTTAGTGTGCTGCTTCTTTCTAGTGTGGGCGGACGGATGACCTCTGTCAAACTTGTTTTATCTGGAACGATCATTGGCGCATTACTTAGCTCAATTTCTAGTTTTATCGTCTATCTTTCGAGTAATGCAGAAGGAATCAAGACTGTTACGTTTTGGGCGATGGGCAGTTTGGCTGCGGCTAGTTGGGGGAAAATTCCGATTTTGGCAATCGTTGTTTTAGTGGTTACAGGTTTCTTTTTATCGCAATATCGTATCTTGAATGTCATGCTTTTAGGAGAAGAAACAGCTGTGACTTTAGGTGTTTCTTTGGCTAAGTACCGTCGTTCTTATATGTTATTGTCTTCGTTATTAACTGGTGTCGTCGTTGCCTATTCGGGTATGATTGGTTTCGTTGGTTTGATTATTCCTCATATCGTCCGCGGGTTGAGTGGATCAGATCATAAACGTCTATTACCTGTCGTGGCACTATCAGGTTCTTTATTTTTGATTTGGGCAGATATCCTTTCACGTGTTCTCATTCCAAATGTAGAGTTACCGATCGGCATTATTACCTCAATTATTGGTGCGCCTTTATTCATCTATATTATTGTGAAAAAAGGCTATAACTTTGGAGGGTAACTAATGGAATTAACAATAAAAAATTTAAACATAAAAATTGCGCAAAAAGAAATCATTAAAGATCTTTCATTGCATACAGAGAAAAAAGACTTTGTGGGAATTATTGGCGCAAACGGTAGTGGAAAATCAACATTATTAAAAGCGATTTATAAAAGTATTACACCTCAAAACGGGAGTATTTTTTTGAATGAATTAGATCTGATAAAATCACCAGAAAAAAAAGTATCTCGTCATTTAGGTGTAGTCAGCCAATTCAATGAATTGAATTTTGATTTAACTGTTTTTCAAATGGTTCTGTTAGGAAGAACCCCACATAAAAAATTATTAGAAGCAGATAGTCAAGAAGACTTTGATATCGTAAATGAAGCATTGGCTAAAACCAATCTATTACATTATAAAGAACGCAGTTTTTTATCATTATCTGGTGGTGAAAAGCAACGAGTCGTTTTAGCTCGAACAATCGCTCAACAGCCAGAATATATGATTTTAGATGAACCAACGAATCATTTAGATATTCGTTATCAATTAGAGATACTTGAGTGTGTAAAAAAACTGGGAATCAGTGTTTTGGCTGCGTTGCATGATTTAGAAATGGCGGCTCATTATTGTGATTATTTGTATGCAATGAAAGATGGAGCGATTATTGCGGCTGGCAAACCAAATGAAATTTTGACAGAAGCGTTGATTGAACAAATCTATGATGTAAAATGTACTATTTTTGAAAATCCAGTAACAGGTCAATTAGGCTTTGTTTATCATTTAAAATAAAAAGATAGTGGGGAGAAATAGAAATGAAAAAAGCAACGATTATTAGTTTTATCAGTATTTTATTTATCATGGTAGGGTGTGGGCAAAAGGAACAAGCAACGGATAATTCAGCGAAACAAAATACTGAAACAGGTTATCCCTTAACGATAAAGAACTTTTCTAGTCCAGAAGGTGGACAAGCGTGGAAAGAAAAAGAGCAAACCTTTGAAGAGGTTCCCAAAAAAGTCGTTGCGAATACGCAACCTGCAGCTGAATTATTACTGCATTTAGGCCTGAAAGATAATATTGCAGGTGTGGGCGCTGTATTTGGCTTACCAGATAAGTCAGTGGAAAAAGAATTTGCTGAGTTGAATCACTTATCTGGCGAATATATTGGGAAAGAATTGGCTTTAAGTGTAGATCCTGATTTAGTTTATGGACGCGGCGGATTATTCGACAATCAAGATTGGGGTGTCGGAACGGTTGACTCAATCAATGATATGGGAATCAATACGTATGTTTTAGCCTCATCAGTAACTGGTAGTACCTTTGATTCAGTTTATGAGGATATTGATAATTTAGGAAAGATTTTCAATGTGGAAGATAAAGCTGAAGCATTCAAAAAAGAATTAAAAGATCGTCAAAAAGTATTAGAAGAAGAAGTAAGTACAATCGATAAAGAACAAAAATTTGCTTATTTGCACATGTCAGAACCTTCAGAGCCAGTGGTTTATGCTGCACACAATGAAACCTTCTTTAATGACATTTTCGGAATGTTAAAATTAGATAACGTCTTTAAAGATGAAACAGGAGATGTTAGTGTTGAAACTTTAATCGAAACAGATCCAGATGTGTTAATTGTGCCTGATTGGAGTACAATCAACAATGGAATCAAAGGTTCTGAATTTATTGAAGGAATCAAAAACAACAAAAAATTATCTAGTATGAAAGCAGTTAAAAACAATCAAATTTATGCAGTTGATTATAACTACATGTTTAGTTATGGGTATCAATCATTAGATGGTGTTGAAAAATTAGCTGAAGAAATGCAAGCTAATCAAAATAAATAATTTATATTTTTTACAATTGAAGAAACTGTATTCTACAGGATTAAACGGTGTTTAATTTTTGTGGAATACAGTTTTTTTGCTTATACAAAATTTGATTGGGAGTTTTTTGGGAGTATGTTGACAGTTTTATTACGGTTTTTCGCTATATACTGATTTTGTAAGTTACAAAGCACTAAGTCGCCCGTGACTTAAAATGAGAGGAGATAGTTGTAAGTATGATGGATCATTCTTTTATAAAGACAATTCTTGAGCAAAAAGATAGAACAATTTATAGACAAGAAAAGGTTATCAAAAAATTGCAAAAAAGGGTGAAAGAAGAACAAAGAAAGAAAAATCAACTTGTATCTCAATTGAAACGATCGTTAAACAAATTATAGTCAGTAAATTCAAGGAGGAAATCAATCAATGACAGCATTAAGTGGAGTAGATGTAGTATGGCGTTTTCGTTTAGCCGAAGACGAAGGAAATGAAAAAGCATGGGGATTAGCATATAGTACTGAAAATGGTTATTCAAAATCAAAAGAAAGTGAATCAACCGTCACGAAAGATGGTAGTGTGGTAACGCCAGGAGCAACAGAAACAACAGTTACCGCAACAACTTTATATAAAATTGGTTCTACACAAATCGATAAATTAGAAACCGCAATGGATGAAAATAAGCGAGTGCAAATTTGGCGCATCAATACAAAAGAAATTGGTACTGGAACAGATGAAGGGAAATATAAAGCTAAATATTTTGAAGGCTTTTTTACTTCATTTGAAGAAACAGATTCCGCTGAAAATAAAGTAGAGTATTCGTTAGAATGGGCAATTGAAGGTGCTGGTAAAAATGGTTTTGCCTCATTAGAGTTAGATACGACTGAAGGCGGCGACTATGAATTTAAAGATACAGTTAAAGTAGATTCAGCAGGATAATTAGCAGCAAAAAAATGAACTAATAAATGTATTAATGTTGGTACAAAAGCAATCTTCTTAGCTATTTTAAGAATGAAATGCTTTTGTGCCGATTTCAAAAACTAGGAGGATACTCATGGAACTTACAATTAAAGAAAAATTATTCAATTTTAAATTTGGCTACGGTTTTTTGAAAGAAGTAAATCAACGCTATTCTGTAGAAAGAGGTGGCATGACACTAAAATTAGGTGTCGGTTCAATTATTTCAAATTTACTTTTGTCAGATGTAGATACACTTTTTGAAACGTTGTTGATTGCCAATCTAACTGAAAAACCGCGGATTCAGGTAAAAGATTTGGAAGCATATGTCGAGGGACATGGTTCCAAGCCGCTATTTGAAGCAGTGATTAATGAGTTAAAAAAGTCCGAATATACAGCAGTGATGGTGAACAAGATGCTGGAAGAAGCCGAACTGTAGAGAAAGAAAAAAATGATTTTGAAGCAAGCTATGCGCAGGTACAACTTAACTGTTTGAGGTATTTAAATATGGAAGATTTAAATGAAATTGATCGTTTAACCATTCCAGAATACGATTTACGAATTAAAGCGTATCAGCTTAAAAGCTTAGATCAACAATACAATATTCATTTACAAGCTTGGGCGACAGTTATGGCGGGGCAAACTCGTAAGGGAAAACCTGTTTACCGAACCTTTGAAAAATTTTTCAACTATCAAAAAGCTGAAGAAAAAATTCTAGGTACAGATCATAGCTTACCTAAAAATCAAGAAAAGGAAAAACTACAAAATTGGATCGCAAACTTTAATTCGTAGAAAGGAGGAAAAAATGACAAAGGAAATATTACCTACAACAAATAAAAAATTTATTCAATCGATAAAGAAATCATTGAATGTTACGAAAAATTTGGATAAACAATTGAGTAAAACAACAAAACGGCTTAATAATTTTATTAAACCGCTTTCTAAAAGTGATAAGCTGTCACAACCTTTTGTTGATATGAAGAAGCAAATAGTTGCTTTAAATCAAGCAATCGTCTCAAACGACTTAGCAGGATTTCGAAGTGCGTTAGAAGCTGTTGGTATAAATTTTTCAGAACTATCAATACAGAGTCAACAAATGATTCGTTCACTAAATCAAGCAAATAAAAGTTATGGACTTTTAGCTCAAGTGTTTCATGGAAGTTTGACAATTGATGATACAAGTCTAATTTCCTTAGATACTCAGACTAAAACCCTGATTCAAAGTTTTAGTAATGTACAAGTAACTCTTGCTAGCTTAAAAAATGAATTAGCTATTGATAGTTCAAGTATTACCACTTTGATTGATTCAGGAAAGAAACTGGCAGCAGAATTTTCAGTGATGAATCAAAACATGACTGCATTTACTGGAACTTTTTCAAATAGTCAATCTGTGGTTACTTCATTTGGGGGTTCAGTAAATAGTACATTATCGTCTATAGATGCTTCCATAGCTAATCTTGTTTCAATTAGTGAAAATTTAGGAAATGCATTGTCTAATGCTATAAAAGAACCAGCAACAGAAGTGGAAAAATCTCAGAATAGTTTTCAAAAATTAAAAGATAGCTTGAAAGACCTGTTTAGTCCTTTGGAAAAAGGAGCTTCAGCAGGAGCTACATTTGACGATCTGAAGGGAAGAGTCAATAAACTAGATGAAGCTTTAGCAAATGTTGGACTTCCAAGTTTTCAGACGTCTATTTTGAATGTTGGTGGAGCCTTTCAATCAGTTACTTCGCAAAGTGGTTCGATGTTCAATAAGATCAACGAATCAATAAAAAAATCAAAAGACAATTACTCCTTACTAAAGGGTGTTTTTAATGAAAAGTTGACACTCGATAGTGATGCCTTTGAAAAGTTAGATGATAATCAAAAGAAAACAGCAGAAAGCTTTTTGAAAATCAAAAGAGGAATAGATAAAACCAAAGAAAGTTTTTTAAATTTTGGAACAACAATTTCTAATATGGGAAGTAAATTTAGTGAATCATTTACTAAAATTTATAATAGTTCAGGAACGGTTGGGAAGTCTTTACGAGGGATTCATCAAGTTGGTTCGGACATGACTGAAAAAATGAGTAACCAGATGAATATATTGAAAACTACTATCGGTGACAAATTAATGTCAGTGAAAGATTTATTTTCAAATATGGCTGGCAAGGCTGGTGAAAGTTTTTCAACTATTGCTGGAAAAGCGAAAGAGAGTTTTTCCAATATTTATAACGGATCAGGAAAAGTTGCAACAGCATTTAGAGGATTAGTGGAATCTGGTAGTGATTTTTCCGAAAAAATGAAAAATAAAATGAATTTGTTTGGTATGGATATCCAAACAAGGATACCTATATTAGGTAAATTGGGTGAAAGTTTTTCACAAATGTCAATAAAAGCAAAGAACGGTTTCACAGGAATGTTTCAAGAGGGAAGTAAAGTACGTAATATGTTAGGTACACTTGGTGAGAAAGTTTCTAGTGGTATTGGTTTAGGATTTGAAAAATCAACAAAAGTTGGAATGATGTCGATGGATAAAATGGTTCAAGGACTAAATTCAGTATTTGGATTTGCATTAAAGGCTTTAGGCCCTGCTGCAATTTTAGGAGTTGTTTTAGCTGGACTTGGTCTATTAGATAGTCAAATGGATGGTCAGCTCAGCAATATGGTTCAAACAGCCATAACTAAAGGACCAGAAGTGATTCGAGGATTTATTCAAGGTATAATTGAAAAACTTCCGGATTTGATTGCTTCAGGAACACAATTGGTTGCTGGCTTGGCTGAAGCAATATCAGTAAATCTTCCTGTTATTATCGAGAGCGGAATAGCGCTATTACAAACATTGATAGATGGCGTAATCGCTAATTTGCCTTCATTAATCAATTCAGCACTATTGATTATCGAAACATTAGCGACAAGTTTATTAGCAGCTGCACCTCAGCTTCTTTTAATGGGACTAGAATTGTTATCAGCTTTAGTAGACGGCCTGTTTCAAGATCCAACTAAGCTAGTAGATACGGTAACTTCTATTATTGAAACATTAACAAATGAAATTACGACAAGTTTACCTAAAATAATTGAAAAAGGAATTGAAATTTTAGTTAAATTAGCAGAAGGAATGGCTTCTGTTTTACCTCAATTGATACCTGTTGCGTTAGAGGCAATTACAACACTAGTACGAACATTATCAGAAAATTTACCAAAATTACTAGAAGCAGCAGTAGAAATTATAGGGAAACTATGTGAAGGATTACTTGCAAATTTACCTCAAATTTTAGCTGCAGCGGTATGTTTAATTTTCGAAATTGTTAAAGGATTAGTGACAAACTTACCTAAAATAGCTATGGCTGGTATGCAAATAATTAAAGAAATTATAGGAGCATTAGTAAAAGCTCCGATAGAATTATATAAAGCTGGCGAAAACATGATCAAAGGTTTAATTGATGGAATAGGGAGTAAGATAAATGATGTAATTGATACTGTTAAAAGTTTTGGTAAAAAGATAGGCGATACATTTAAAGGACTATTTAAGATTCACTCACCATCCCGTTGGATGCGAGATGAAATCGGCGCGATGTTGCCTGCTGGATTGGCAATTGGTATTGAAAGAAATGCACACATTGTTGATCAACCAATGGATACCTTGGCTTCTAAAATTATTTTACCAAGTTTGGATAGTCTAGATCAACAAGTGGACAGCGTTCAAAAAATGTCAATACAATCTAGTAGCATACAGATTCAACAAAAAGAAAAACAACCTGCAACATTCAATATTCGTTTAGGAAATCAACAATTTAAAGCATTTGTTGAAGATATATCGGAAGCAATGGGACAAGATTCGGCTATTAATTTAGCTTTTTAGAGGGAGGAAAGACATGTATTATTTTGAAGATATAATAGAAAAAAGTCATACAGATGAGTTGATCCTTCCTTCTTCAGCTATGATGTATGATGGCATTTATTTAGAAAAAGAAATTGAAGGCTATAAAACCTTGGCGGTAACAGGTCGAGAAATGCTTTCATTGGAGATAGAAACTCAAAGTACGCAAGTAGGCAGCATTAAATTAAGTCAAAAATTACCAACAAGGATATTGAAAGTGACCTATCAATTGTTAGGGAAAAATGCTTTAGATGTTCAACAAAAATACCATCGACTGATGCGATTATTATATAGAGAAGAACCTGTTGAAATTCGCTTTAAAGATGAGATCATGTATCACTATAATGGACAATATATGACAACAGAGGATGTTCGAGGAGATACGAATAGTATAGTTTCGACCATTGAAATTCTTTGTGCTGATCCTAAAAAATACTCGATACTTTATTCAACAAATAGTGAAATTGTGACGTATTTACCTTATAAAACCCATCCAGAAAAAATAGAGGTGGTTGTAAGTAAATTTGGTCCTGTCATTGTTACTAATAGTGAGCAGGAGATTAAGATTACTGGTTATAATTTAAATGCAGGAGATAAAGTTCTATTTGATTTTTTACAAGGAAAAGTCTTTGTAAATACGATTGATCAAACGTTTTTATTGGATTTAGAAAGTGATTTTGAAAATTTTGAAATTAAAACAGGTCAGAAGGTCAGTTGTACGAATGGTGAACTACTTATTTACTATCGAGAGGTGATCTTATGATGAAGAGTGTCTATTTTTTTGATGAACGCCAACAATTGATCTGTATCGTAAAAGAAGCAGAGTTAGTTGAAGTGATTCAAGAAAAAGAAATTACCTCGAATAAAGAAGAATTGATGAAAGATACATTGACTGTTTCTACGGTTTATAACCAAGAGCTAAGGAATGCTTTTTACATGGCAGTTAAAGAGTCAAAGCAATTTTATAGTGTTTATCGAATTATCAATGATAATGAAAAGGAAGATGTTTTATCGTTTACGGGAATCTCATTTGCTGCAGATGAATTAGATGCTTATGTGGTCGAACGAGTTGAGGTAACGAATAGCACGCCTAAAGAAACGCTTCAAAAATTATTGAACGGTACCGAATGGCAAATTGATACAACTGCTTCTAACTTACCACTGATAACCGAGAAATTTGAATTTGTTTCAATAAAAGAGGCGTTAAAAATCATTCAATCTTATGGCTGTGAATTAACGTTTAAATACAAGTTAGATGGGATCGGCATTACGAAAAAACAAATTGATATTCATAAAGAAATTGGTACACAAAGCAATCGACGTTTTACTTATGGAGAAAAAGCATTAAGTATCGTTAAAGAACAGGATCGGACACAAATTTATACCAGCCTAATTGGTCGTGGTCGTGGTGAAGAAGTTGGTGATGGTGAAGGGAAACGGGTTGATTTTTCAGCAATTGAATGGAGAAAATCGCAAGGAGATCCATTAGATAAGCCTAAAGGTCAACAATGGTTGGAATATCCCGAAATGACTAAACAATATGGTTTACCACTAAAAAATGGTGTTATGAGGAAACGTGAACAAGTGATGATCTTTGATGAAGAAGAGAATGCGGCAACTTTACTACAAAAAACGTATGAGGCATTGGTCGAATGTTCAAGACCCCTAACTCAGTTTAAAACAGAAGTACTGACTGGTGACA
Organism: Enterococcus sp. LJL99; assembly: GCF_054871725.1. Taxonomy (NCBI): domain Bacteria; kingdom Bacillati; phylum Bacillota; class Bacilli; order Lactobacillales; family Enterococcaceae; genus Enterococcus; species Enterococcus sp. LJL99. The sequence continues at coordinate 180,994 of NZ_JBTXLT010000007.1, read as the reverse complement.
GTATTGGAAATACTGTAACGATTCATCGTCATGATCGACATTACCATTATCAAACTAGAATTTTTAAAGTGAAAATAAATCGGTTAACTGAAAATGTGGAAGCAGGTTTAGGTGATAATATTACCAGAAACATTTCAAAAGCAACTTCGGATATCCAAGGGAACTTAAATACTTTGGAAGAAAAGAAAATGACCTTTTATGATACAGAAGAAATTTCAAAATGGCAGGATGATGTCCTTAGAGGTGCTGGTGAAAATGGTGGTTCAGTCTATCAAGTCAATGGTATTGAAGCAGGTATCTCAGATTCAAGAGAAGTCTACGAAACAATTTATATGAATGGTTCGAATATAGCGAATTCAACTCATTTTATGATTCAAAATAATGAAGGAATCTCATTTAAAAAGTGTGCGAAAAAAGGAGAATGGAGATCAGTAAAAGACGTCCATCAAGCTGATAGTAAAACGGCTTGGAAAGTGGATGGGACATTCAATGCGGACTTTATAACAGCCGGGACTATAAAAGGAAGAGATATTGAAGGGTGTGTTTTTCGGACATTAGCTAACTCATTTCAAATAAAAATATTTGATGGGCAAATTATTTTTAGTGATAAAAAACAAAGTAAAGAATTAGGGGGAATCATTGCCACATATGGTGGTGGAAAAGTTAATGGTTTTGCTGTAATTCAAAAGCCTGGTTTTATCTTTTCTTTAAATTCAGAGAGCAAAGAAGATGGTGGTACTTCAAAATATGTGATTCAAATACCAAGTGAAAGTTCTATGGATGAACCCAAAATAAATTCACGGGGAGTTTGGAGGCATGGAGGTGATTTACATATCACCGGACGATTGTTTTTGAATGGGCGAGAAATTACTAGTAATGGTAGCGGTGGTAATGGAGGAACTGGTGGAGGATATCCAGCAGAGTTAACCACTGATCAAGAAAAAAATGCGTGGTTTATCTGGCAATATTTTAAAAATAAAGGTTGGACAGAAGAAGCTATTGCTGGAATGCTTGGTAATATGCAAAGTGAATCTCAAATAATCCCTGATATGGATGAATTAAGTGGCGGAGGTGGCTATGGACTAGTTCAATGGACTCCTAAATCAAAATTAGTTGATTGGTGTAATGAACAAGGAATAGATTATCGAACGCTTGATTCGCAATGTCAAAGAATTCAATTTGAAGTGAATAATAATATTCAGTGGTTCTATAATTATGATAGACCAGATATCGCTTATATTTCTTTTAAAGAGTTCACTAAATTGAAAGATATTAATCACGCGGCGGAATGTTTTATTGCTTTATATGAACATCCTGGTGATCCCTACCAACCTAATCGAGCAATACAAGCTAGATATTGGTACGACAAACTTCATAATTTAAAAGCTGGAAGCTCTGGAACTAAAGGGTTAGCGCATCTAGAATCTTTAGTTGGGCAATGGTTAGGAAATGGTGAGTGTTATGCTGTTTCAGCAGAATATTCTGGCTATCTAGGTGGCTGTGGTTTAGGCGCAGGAACAGCGTATGGCTTAAGTCATGTAATTGGTAATACAGATGCAGCAGCTGATATTGGAAGTTCTTATAATTGGTCGGCTGTTGGCTGGAAAGTTATAGTTAACCCTACCTTTAATCAACTAGTTGTAGGTGCAATTATTAACTGGAAACGCGGTGGTAATATTGCTGGGTTTAGTGCAGATTATAGTTATGGACATACTGGTGTGATTCGAGGATTGACCAACACTGGATTCCAAACATATGAACAAAATGCAGGCTTAGGAAAAATAGTAGGAAAATATGATCGTCCTTGGATCGGAGCAAACGAAATCAGTTCAATCATTATTCCGCCAAAATAACAAATAGAAAGGAGTAACTAAATGTCAATTATATATCCAGTTTTTTTATCAATTACACAACCAAATGATAATATACCAACAATTATTATTCGGCAATTTGATGAAGGAACACAAGTTTTAGACGTAACGATAACGGAACAAGGAAAGCCAAAAGATATTTCCAATTTGACTCCTTTTTTCTGTGTGAAGCAAGGTCATCATCAAGGAATAGGAATCTCTGAACAAAAAGTTACTAACATTATTGATGCGAAAAAAGGAAAAATTCAATACACATTAACTAATTACGATATGCAAACAATCGGCGAAAATAGTGCTTACTTCAGTTTTAGAGAATTACAAAAAGATTTAACTTGGAAGCAACAATTTTCAACTCGTGATTTTACTTATCAAGTACAAGCAAGTATTTATCAAGATGGGATTAGAGATAGTAACTATATTTGGACATTTGAAGAAATTCTTCGTTATTTCTCAGAATGGGTGAAAACATGTCAACAAATTTATGATGATTGGTATTTGGAAGCAAAAACTGAATTACAGAAAATTATTACAGAATTTCAATCATGGATTACTTTAAACCAAGAGCGATATAATCAATGGACAGCAGTCCAACGATCAGAATTTGACCAATGGTTTGTTTCTATCAAAAATATCTTAAACGAAGATATGGCAGGTAATTTATTAACTCAGATTGAACGACTAGAACAAGCACATTTTACAATAAAAAGTAATGAAGTGGGAATGCTTCGAACAATTCAAGATGATAAATTTAGCTTAAATCATTCAGTTAAGAAGATTGAGTCCATAGTCGAGAAAAAGGAAGTTTCAGCGTTGGTAATAGCAGAGATTGATAGTCAACAGCAAGATACATTCTTTTTTAGAAAGGTGGAATCAATTTAATGGCTAATGAAGTAGAAATAAAAAAAGTAATAGAAACAGATGATTTGGGTGTAAAACGACAAATTTTTCCAGAAACACATGTGAATGCTATTTTAGGATTAGATGAAATTGCAGCAATAGGAACTGGCGTGACATCAATTAATGGAAAAACAGGTGATATTACATTAACAGCAAAAGATCTGGGCGTTACTGGAACAGAAATTACAATAGATAAGGTGGGATCAGTATGACAGATATTGTCGAATTAAAAAATAATGGAGAAGTAGTTTATCCTAAGACACATGCAAGTGCGGTGGTAGGGCTTACAACAATCAAAGGGGATACTGGAGCGACCGGACCACAGGGGGCTAAGGGAGATACCGGAGCGACAGGTGCACAAGGAGCAAAAGGAGACACCGGAGCACAAGGCCCAAAAGGAGACACTGGAGCAACCGGAGCACAAGGCCCAGCGGGAATCAATGCAACAACGACTAGTGTAGCAACTCAAGCCGCAAATGGTTTAATGAGTGCAGTAGATAAGAAAAAATTAGATACATTACCAACAATAACATTTAATAAGGTGGGAGCAGTATAATGGCAGATATCGTACAATTAGAAGAAAAGGGAACGATTCTTTATCCTAAAACACATACGAAAGCAATTGCTGATTTAGATAATGTGGTCGTGAAAAAAACAGGAAACGAAACTATTGAAGGAACGAAAAACTTTAAAACAGGACTTCAAATCAACGGTAAATCTTTATTGGACATGTTTTATCCAGTAGGCTCAATTTTTCAATCGGTAAACAGTGTGAGTCCAGCAACTACAATGGGTGGAACTTGGGAACGAATTAAAGGTAAAGTTTTGGTTGGTGTTGATGAAGCTGATTCTGATTTTGTTGCAGGTAAAACTGGTGGGGAGAAGAACCATATTCTAGATATATCCAAAGATCATGATAAAAACGAGGTAGGATTTACTACACCATTAAGGGAAGACATTAGTGGTTATGGATTAACTAAAGCTGGAACATTTGTGAATCGTCCGGGAATAGTGTTAAATAGCTCAACTTCTTGGAAACCAGTAGGGCATAATAATTTACAACCATATTTTACAGCTTATATTTGGAAACGAACTGCTTAAAATGAATAAAAATTTTAAACGATAATAAAGTAAATCTAATTAAAAATCAGAATGAAGAATTCACTACTTCATTCTGATTTTTTTATTTTTAAATATATCACTTTATTTTCTAAACCCAAATGAAAATCAATAATAATGGTAAATAATTCGTGAATACAGCAATTTTCTAAAGCTGTAATTATTTTTCTAATTTGTATGTTTATTCGCTTTTTAAGCAGAAAAAACAAAAAACTAAAGAATAAAATAACTACGTTATGTTCTCATTTTGAGTTTTTATTACCTTTATTTGTTAATAAATAATCTTCAGGATTTGCTAGTATTATTCTTGAAATATGCTATACTGTTTTTAGATAAATCGCTGTATTACGCTTTTTGTAATGATTGAATTGTATAGTTTATTTTTCTTCAAGCTATCAAAAAAAGAATAGTGACTTAAGTAATTATATAAAACAATGATGAAGAAGTTACGAAGTGTTTTACATAATATTTACATCATTATTGTTATAAATTTACATAAGTGTACTATAATTAGCGATGTCTAAAAGACAAACAATTTTAAAGATCTAAGATATCGAAGGGATGGAAAATGTTGAAAAAAAGAACAAAATTATTTGGGTTGTTAACGATGGTCGGTTTAAGCTTAGGAATGTTGGCTGCATGCGGTTCTTCTAAAGAGAAAAAAGCAAGTGACGATACAAAACCATTAGAGCTACAATTTGTACCAACGAATAACGATGGTTCGATGGAAGCCAAAGCAAAGCCATTTGCGGAGTATTTATCTGATAAATTAGGTCGAAAAGTCAATGTGACATTAGCGACTGATTATTCAACGATTGTAGAAGCTATGGCATCAGGGAAAGTAGATATCGGAATCATGCCACCTTCAGCCTATGTTCAAGCGCGCAATCAAGATGCTGCAACAGCGATCTTATCCTCTGAGTTAGGTGCCTATAATCGTGAAACAGGGAAACCAGAAGACGGAAAATTATCTGGTACTTTTAAAGGAGAAGTTTTAGTTAAAGCGGATAGTGGAATTGATTCTCTAAAAGATTTAAAAGGGAAAAAGATTGCTACGCTAAGTCCTAATTCAGCAAGTGGTTATATCTATCCAGTAGTTGAAATGAAAGAAATTGGGATTGATCCAACGAAAGATGTTACATTGACAACAGTGAATGATATTCCAAGTGAAATCACGGCTGTCTTAAATGGTCAGCAAGATGCGGCATTTGTTTTTGAAGGTGCTCGAAATGTATTTGCTTCTAAATTCCCAGATAATGATTTATTTAAAGACTTAAAAGTGCTTTATCTAACTGAAGGGGATATCCCGAATGATGCAATCGCTGTTCAACCATCAATGGATAAAGACTTACAAAAGAAAATTAAAGAAGTTTTCTTAGCTATGCCAGATGATGAAAAAGGTCTTGAAGCGATGGGGATGTGGGGACATAAAGGGTATGTCGAAGCTGACGATAAGAACTATGATACTGTAGCAGAATACACAGAGAAAGCAGCCGAATAAGGTAGCAAATAAAATAAAAAAATGAGTTAGTAGATGAAAGAAAGAGGAAGAGTAACTCTTTTTTGTCTACATAAGCGATAAGAACAGTTGAATTAGAGTGCAGGATAATTTTCAGAAAAAATTATCCCTCACTCTCTTTCTACTGTTAAGAGAACAATTAAGAAGGAGATTCTATGATTCAATTTGAAAATGTAACTAAAACATATCCGAATGGTGTAAAAGGGTTGAAAGATATTAATTTAACGATTGAAGATGGTGAATTTGTTTCAATTATAGGGTTAAGTGGTGCAGGAAAAAGTACCTTATTACGCTCAATCAATCGCTTAAATGAAATTACTGAAGGAAATATCGAGATTGATGGAACATCAATAACAAAGGCAAAAAAGAAAGAGTTAAGAAGAATTCGCCGCCATATCGGTATGATTTTTCAACACTTTAATTTAGTGAAAAAAAGTACGGTTCAAAAAAACGTTATTTCGGGTAGACTGGGTTATTATTCCACATTAAAAAGTATTTTTGGTATTTTTTCGAAGGAAGATTATGAGTTAGTCAATGATGCATTGGAACGTGTGGGTTTAGCAGATAAACTTCATTCGCGAAGTGACGAGTTAAGTGGCGGCCAACAACAACGAGTATCAATTGCTCGGACCTTAGTTCAACAAGCTTCGATTATTCTAGCGGATGAGCCGGTTGCTTCATTAGATCCAATCACTACACAAAAAATCATGAAAGATTTGAAGAAAATCAATACAGATTTAAATCGAACAATCATTATCAATTTGCATTCGGTAGAATTAGCTCGCGAGTTTTCTACACGAATCATTGGGTTGAGAGATGGTGAAGTGGTCTTTGACGGAAATGCAGCAGAAGCGACAGATGAAGTTTTAACAAGTATCTATGGTGCGGATATCTTGAAACAAACTGAAGGTGATGCCGGATGAAGTTAAAAGATACGATTCATCGAAATTTATATAAGCATTTATTCGTACTTTTACTTGTTTTTCTGTGTATTTGGACGAGTGCGCGAGCAACAGATGCCGATTTAGGCGAAGTGTTTAGTAATGTCGATCAAATGACCCTGTTTTTAAAACGATTTCTTTCACCTGATTGGGCTTTCTTTCCTAAAATTGTCGAACCGATGTTAAAAACAATCAAAATGTCAGTAGTCGGAACAACTTTAGGTGTGCTAGTAGCAGTCCCGTTTTCTTTTTTAGCCACGACGGTTGTGACTAGAAATATTTTTATCACAACAATTATTCGTTTTTTGATGAGTGTGATTCGGACGATTCCAACTCTTTTATTAGCTGCTTTGTTCGTAGCGATGTTTGGGATTGGAGAAGTGACAGGTGTTTTAACGATTGCTGTGTTTACATTTGGAATGATTTCTCAATTGATTTATGAAGCGATTGAAACGATTGATCATGGACCGATTGAAGCAGCAGAATCTATAGGAGCTACTAAGACTCAAATTGCATTTTGGTCAATTGCCCCTCAAATTTCTCATCAAATTGTCAGTTATTCACTTTATGCATTTGAAGTGAATATCAGAGCCTCTACGATTTTAGGGTATGTAGGAGCAGGAGGAGTCGGAGTTATCTTGAATTCTTCGCTGAGTTTGATGCGCTATGATCGAGTATCTATTATTATTTTATCAATCCTGATAGTTGTGATTACGATTGATTGGATTAGTGAAATGATTAGAAGGAGGTTAGCGTAGTGAGAAGCAATAGAAAACTAAAAACCTATTTACCGATTTTTATTGTGGTAGCCATCATTATTTATTCTGCTATGGGCATTGATTATTCTGAAACAAGCAATATGTCATTTGGTATGGTTCAATCCGTGTTAACAGGATTATTTCATCCAGATTGGGGTTTCGTTTATGATGGCAGTGGAGAAGACCTCGTTAGCTTATTATTGTTGACAATTGGAATTGCTTTTTTAGGAACGGTCATAGCGACTATTTTAGCCTTACCGTTAACTTTTATTAGTGCGCATAATTTATGGCAGTCTAATACGATTGTTTCAAGGGTTGGTAAATTTATTTGTAATGTACTACGTGCGTTTCCAGAGTTGGTTTACGCCATCATTTTTGTGAAAATGGTTGGACCAGGACCTTTTGCTGGTGTCTTGGCGATTGGCGTCCATCAAATCGGTATGCTAGGAAAACTATATACAGAAGAAATTGAATCAATGGATGAAGCACCTGTGGAATCAATGACCGCGGTTGGAGCCAATTTTTGGCAAACGATGTTTTTTGCTCGTTTACCTCAACTGATCCCCACGTTTTTATCTTTAGCGCTAAACCATTTTGAAATTGCTGTTCGAAGTGCTGCAACTTTGGGATTAGTTGGAGCTGGCGGGATAGGCGCACCAATGATTTTTGCGATTCAATCAAGAGCTTGGGATAAGGTAGGCATCATCTTATTCGGCATCATCATTACAGTTTTTATTATTGATGCTGGAACAGGCTATTTACGTAAAAAATTACAATAATAATAGTGCGAGGCGAATCAAAATGAAGGAAATAACCATATTAGGCACAACAGATATCCATGGATTTGATTCCAGGACAGTAAGCGAAGAGAGCGGTATTTGCTCTCTTCCAACGCTTGCTAAACAATATGAGCAACCAATTTTAATCGACAACGGTGATTTTTTTGTTGGTAGTCCTGAGGCTACTTTTTTTAATACTACACAAAAGGTTTCCCCTTGGGTTCATTTAGCGAATGACATTGGTTTCGATGTTATGGTTCCGGGTAATCATGATTTTGATTATGGTATTGAATTTCTAAAACAACAAGTTGCTTCATTTAAAGGAGCCTATGTATGTGCGAATGTTTTAGATTTAGCAGATAAACTACTATTTGAACCATATACTATTATTGAAAGAAAAGGGATCAAGATAGGTATTATTGGTGTGATTACTAGTGCCATGCCACAGATTTCTTCCTATGAAAAAATAAAGACGCTAAAATTTATGGATGTTCTAGAAACGCTTCATTACTGGGTACCCATTGTTAAGGCGAAAACAGATATTCTAATTGTCAGTTATCATGGTGGGATCGAGCGAGATATGAAGGATGGAAAACCGACACAATACGATACGGGGGAAGATCAAACCTATAAAATAATTACTGAAATTACTGGGATAGATGGTGTGATTTGTGGCCATCAGCATCGAGTAAATGAAGGACTGTTAAACGATACAGTTTTTGTTCAACCAGGTTATAGAGGGAATTATGTTGGCGAATTATCTTTTTTAATTGACACACAAACCAAGCAATTGGTAAAAAAATCAGCCACCTTACTTTCTACAGAAGGAATTAAAACAAGTATAAAGTTAAATTACTCTAGAGAAATGTACCGACACTGGCTAAGCAATTCAATCGATTTAGTCGATTTTCCAATGTATCTTGAAAAGGTAACAGGGACTAAATTTCAATCAATTGAATTGGACGGATCAATAATCCAAGATTTCCTTACTAGCTTCTCACCACCGTATCCCATTTCTACCTATCGTTTGTCGAATAAAGAAATGAAAGAGCAAGTCATGAAACAAAAAATTGACGGTGTTGAATTGCAAGAAGGGCGACTGATTCCAGATCAAACCGATTATCAAGTGGTTACAAATACTAATTTGTTTCCTACCTATCGTTTAGAAATGAATCATGTAATCAACCTTTTTGATGAGTATTTGGCGTATTTAAAAACTAAAAATGAATCCTAAATAAAGGAGGGTTTTTTTGAAACAAGAAATGAAAATTTATTATACTTCAGATGTCCATGGCTATTTGTATCCAACGAACTATGCGAATCAAACGGAGCAAAAAATGGGCTTGTTGAAGTGTATTCCTAATTTTAAAAAAGATGAGAACACCTTAATCATTGATGGCGGGGATATGCTTCAAGGCTCCGCTTTAGCGACTTATTGTCAAGAGCATCAAGAAGAAGGGTTTCCCCAAGCGGTCGCAATGAATCAGGCAGGGTATGACTTTGTCACTCTAGGAAATCATGATGTGAATTTTGGAACAGCTTATTTAGCAAATTACTTGGAAGCATTGGATGCGCAATGTTTGTGCGAAAATATTTTTAGTAAAAATCAAAACGAACAGCAATATCCTTATACGATTAAAACATTAGCTAATGGTTTAAAGGTTGGTCTTGTTGGCGTTGTGACAGATTATATTAATGTCTGGGAAAAAGAAGAGAATATCCAAGATATCACGATTACCGATCCTTTTGAAGCAGCTAAGAAGGCTTTAGCTAAAATCAAAGCTCAAGTTGATCTGACGATTTGTATTTATCATGGTGGGTTTGAACGGGATGTGAAAAATGGGTCACAACTTTCTAAAACAACTGAAAATATTGGCTATCGAATATGTGAAGAATTAACTTTTGATTTACTGTTAACAGGCCATCAACATTTGTTGATTGAAGGACAGTTGTTGCATGGGACGTATATTGTTCAACCTTCAGCTAATGCGCAAAGTTACTTTGAAATCCATTTAGAAAAAACAGCAGAAGGAATCATGATTGATTCTACTGTTGGAGAGCCTAGTGAAAAAGCAGATGGTACATTGTATCAACGGTTATTGCCTATAGAAAATAAAGTACAAAATTGGTTGGAGCAAAGTATTGGTGAACTTTCAGAGGCTGCTTTGGCAACAGAAAAACTAACGATGGCGCTCAATGGTAGTCCAATTGTAGAGTTAATAGGCGCAGTTCAATTAAAGCACAGTAAGGCACAAATAACTTGTGTGGCTCTTGCTAATACTTCACCGGGTTTCCATCAAAAGGTGACCATGCGTGATGTGATTGCAACCTATCCATACACCAATCAACTAGTCACACTTGAAATCACAGGAGCGCAACTAAAAGAAGTCTTAGAAAAAAATGCGGCTTATTTTAGTTTAACTTCAGAAGGACAAATAACTATTTCAGAAAATTATCTGTATCCAAAAGTAGAGCATTATAATTATGATTTTTTCATAGGAATCACTTATGAGATTGATGTAAGGAAAGCTTTAGGAGAGAGGCTAACTAAATTGAGTTATCAAGGACAACCAATAAAAGATACAGATACGTTTACGCTATCTTTAGGCGATTATCGCGCTAGTGGGGGTGGCGGATTTACAACGTATCAAAAATGTCCAGTAGTTGATGAAGGAGCTCAAGAAATTGTGTCCATGATTGTCGAATATATTAAAGCGCAAAAAGTCTGTATGGTTCCGCAGCAATTGAATTATCAAATAGTAGCAAAATAATTTAGTGAAGAATGCAATAAAAGGAGTTTGCCCCAAGAATGTGAGAGGGATTTTTAGGAATTCTCTACTTACTTTCTTGGGGCTGATTCTTTAATATGCGTATTTTTTATTTAAGACTGAGTTCTTGATCAATAAAAAGAGTCGAGTCAGATAAACCATTTTTACTCATTAACTCTGCTACGGTAAGGTTGTGTTGCTCTGCAATTGTTGAAAGGGTGTCACCGCTTTTGACCGTATAACTGGTACTCTCTGGTGTAGTATGTGCTGCGGCTTCTTCACTAGATGAAGGAGTCGTTTCTTGCTCTTCATTTGGAACAATCCCTTCATCTGAACTAGAGTTAAGAGCTTGAGTCGTTTCTTGTGTGGTATCAGTTGTACTAGAGCTACTTGATTGATTAGTTGTACTTGATGGTTGTGTCTGCTTTGTTGTTAAGCCTTGAGCAAGCGCATCTATTTTGTATTCAACTGTATCTAAGCGCGCATCCTGTCTTTCTGACTGACCGTAGTTTTGAAAGTTCAAAAAAAGTAAACAAGCGAGTGCAGTTGTGTTTAATAAAAGTAATAAAACAGTCAGTGTTTTTGGTCCTTTGGGTTCAGGTATATGTTTGTGCTGCCGTCTACTAGGTTCTTCTTGGTTCATGTTCATAATCAACAAATTCTCCTTTTTTATTTCTATGTCTAGGAAAGCCTTTTTAGCGTAATAAACAAAGACAGTATATCACAATAAAAGAATATGCAAAAGGAGAAAAAAAAGAGATTGATTGATTTATTTAAGAATCTTTTGGTTTGAAATTATAAACTTTTTCTAATCATTTAAATTAAAATCACAATTTTATTAAAATGTGTTTTTTTATTCTTAGTTAGTTGCTGGTAAGCATAAATCATTCGTTACTTGATAAAACAGCTTTTTTTATTGTGGTGAAATGGATGTTCTGTAGTTTAGTAATTAGTTTTTAGATAATAAATTTAGATAAAATGTTATAGTTGTAAAAAAATACGAATAATTATTTTTGTTAGTTATTTGATTAAAATAGCTGATTTTTTTGAGTCTTAATCGTTTATTAGGAATGTCTTTCTAAATTGGATAATAGTATAAATCAATCAGAATCTCAGTAATTTTCGAATCATCGTGTATTGCTAAGATTACAATAACTACTATTTAGCTCAATTATTCGCTTCAATGTGACTGCTTTACAATACCAATAACTACTAAATTATCAGAGCCAACGATGTTTATTCCAACTTTTTTGAAACTATTTACGACAAATTCTATTGACAGTCGTTTTGTATAAGTGAATAATGGAATTATATGTCATTAGCAAAAAAGATTGATAAAAATAATTTATAGATTGAATAAATATAAACCATTAGAAATTATAAGGGTTTGTACTTAAACTATAGATAGTGAATTGTTGAACAAGAAGAAAATTACCTAAGTCAGGAGATTCATTATGGAAACAACCAAAAAAAATTATAAACCGTTGATAAGTTCTTTGTATACAAATTTTATTTTTCAAGGTATGGTCACAATCATATTATCGCAAAACCTGCTTTCTTTAAAAGAGCAGTGGCAAGCATCAACACAAAATATAACGCTGGTCATTAGCGGAATCGGTTTAGGTAGATTATTAAGCCTTTACTTTGCAGGCTATTTTTCTGATAAATTTGGGCGAAAAAAAACGGTACAAATCGGAATTACTTGTTATTTGATTTTCTTTATGGGCATATTGATTAGTCAAAATTATTGGCAAGGGCTGTTTTTTACGTTATTTGCAGGGTTTAGTAATGCTTTCTTAGATACCAGTACCTATCCCACTTTGATGGAAGCTTATCCAGATGAAAAGGATAATAGCTCATTAAGTGTATTGAATAAGGCGTTTATTTCAGTCGGCCAATTTGTTTTGCCCTTGATTACACGATTGTTAATCAATACGAATAGTTATTATGGCCTTGTCTTTATCGGCTGTACGATTTGCTTAATTATTAACTTTATTTATGTATCCAAGCTAAATTTTCCGCCAAAAATCGATATCCAACAGATAGAAGAAGAAGTTGATCGATTGGATGGAGATAAAAAAAATCAGCCGACATTTAAAATTGAAGGAATCGCTTTGCTATTTTTTAGTTTTACGTGTGTGTCGACATTCAATATTTTTATTATGTGGATTCCTTCTTTTGCAGAATCACTAAATTTGATGAGTCATGCTGATAGTTTAGTTTTAGTAAGTGCTTATAGTCTAGGTTCATTTTTATCAGTATTTATCACGTCATTTATTGTAAAACGCGGTGTACAACCAACACTGTTAATGGTATTTTGTACAGGCGTTTCTTGTCTACTATTAGTAATGATGACTTTTTTCCCAAGTGTCGGGATGTTTTATATGGGGGCATTAGGAATTGGTATTTTTGCTGCAGGTGGAATTTGGCAGCTCGGTTTATCTGTATTATTAGAATTATTTCCTAGTGGAAAAGGAAAAATGACGAGTTACTATTCAATTGCAACCTCTGTTTCTGTAATGCTTATTCCTTATATTACTGGGCAATTGGAGACAGTAAGTGTCACAATGATTTTTGGTTTTAATATTTTACTGACTTTTATTGGTGTTCTTGCAAGTTTGGTTATTAGGTATCGTTATAGAAAATTGACGGATCATGTAAAACGGATGACGGAAAAAATTATTATTACAGAACGATAAAAAACTTCGTTGGGTTTTTAGACCCACGAAGTTTTATTGCTTCATTACATTTATTGCTGTTACTTAAATTAGTAAGGTCACTTAGGTGTTTTTTCAATTAGCAATAAAATTAATTTGGTTGCGTTCAACAATTCCTCTATGGAGTTGTCATCCTCTGTCTCTAGCTGCATTTCCTCGGGGCCAATTGAAAGATTAAGTGTTTCTTTTCCCAAAGCATTAAATAGACTAGCCAAGCAGTTTTCTTTGCTTGTTTGAGCTAAAAAGGGTTGTTTAATTTTGCGTAAAGCTTTTTTTACTGTGGAAACAGGTAAAGAAGAATCTGCTAAATGAAAACCTGTAGTCACTTTATGAATGTCCATTTCATAAAATAGTTCCATTTCTTTACATAGCTGCTGAAAAGAAGTATTAACTTTGTGTAAAAATAAGTGAGCTGAACGATTCGAAGTAGAACTGATTTGTCCCGATATGGATATATGCCTTTCAAGTACAGGATCTTTCTCTGAATTGATAATTGGTTCTATTGTTACATAGGTTTCTTTATCTATTTGTCCAGTTGGAATTTGATCTAGTACCATATTTACAATATCTAAAGCAGAACAATCATTTTCCTTCATTAAATTAGAAAAAGTCATCGCTTTTGTAACATTGACTTCGAACGTATGGATAAATGGGCATTTGGTCACGCCGTTTCCTAGTGGAGAAAAAGAATCTAAGATGTAACCGAATTTACTATCAATCATACTGATATCAAAGGATTGTCCAGTATTTCGATTGTGGTCAGAGAACGTAAAAATAAATTCAATGGGGCCAGTCGGCAACTCTTGTTCTTTTATAAACCGAATAACTTCTAACAAAACAACAACACTACTGCCATTTTCTGGCGGAAGAGAGCTTGTTTTTGAAGAATCAGTCTGATTCTTGTGTAATTTAAGTTGGTTAGTATTGATAGAAGAATCAATCGAACAGACGAAAAACAGTGGTTTTTTTGCAACAGATCCATGATGGGTTGCTTTGATTGTATACTGCATATTCTTGTCATCATTCGTTGGAAATTCTTCTTCAATTGATAAACCAAACTGAGTTAACTTTTCTTTCAAAAAAACTGAAAGTTGATTGTTTTTTTGAGGGTGAATAATTATTTCTGCTAATTCTGTACAGGTAAGAACTAATTCTCTTTTGTTCATTACAGTTGTCCTCTCTTTCATGTTGGAGGGTGCGACAAAATGTAGTTAAAATCAAGCGATTACCGCAACTTATTCAATAGTATTAAGTAATTGGGCAAGACTTGAATTTCTTGACACGCTCTTTTCAGTGTCAAAATTAGATTGAAAAAATGCTTTATTTTTGTCTTCCTCACATTGACCAAGAAAAAATATAGTTAGGAAAAACTAAAAGAAAAAGGAAAGTGACTTTTGGTGAATCCTAATTCTTTTTTGAATAATTATTATTTCAATAGATTCAGTACAAATTTAGCATGATTTTTCTGCAGAATACATGGCAAAAAAAACTAAAAAGTGATTTTTTTTGCCATCTTTATGAAAATCTCTGTTTTAAATTTTGGTTTTGTTTAATAAATGTTTAATTAATTTATTAAAGTCTTATTTTAGTTTGACTAATATTATATAATGGCTTAGTTGATTACTAAATTAGCCGTTTTTAGAATAATTGATGTTATTTTATTTTTTAAATCGATGTCGAAATAGTGAAAATAAATAGATTTGGCGTATTTTAGTAGTAGTGCTGCTTAATTGAATCAATAATAGATCATAGATTTTGGATTTAGCTGAGTGTAAAAAAAGAAATAGTGGGTGTTAAAATTGTGAGAAAACTATATATGGATTTAGTAACTGATAAAAAAACAATCCGCATCATTCATTTGATCTACCTTTTAGCAGATGCTTCAGATATTTTGACCGTGGAGGATTTAGCTGAGGAACTTAATGTAACCAAAAAAACGATTAAGAATGACTTGATTTCATTAGAAGAATTTGTTCCTGCGATGAATGAATTTATTCAAGTCAAGAAAGAAACTATTATTTTTAATCGAAATAGTGAGTGTACAATTGAGGAAATACTAGCTAAAATGCTCAATAAACAACCACTTTTTTTTCTCTTAAGAGCTTTATTAGAGGGAGAGGAACGCTCGTTAGAAGAGTGGTGTGAAAAGATTTGGCTTTCTGAACGAACCTTGAGACGTTTCTTACCACAATTAAAAAAAGTGTTGAAAGCCTATAATTTATCGCTACAAATGGCTCCTTACTTTACTCTGATAGGCAATGAGAATGATATTCGTTACTTGTATTTTGATTATATTAGTCAAAGTGGTTGGCATGAGCAAGATTTGTTGATAGAGAAAACACTACAACAATTTCATGACGTTTCTTATCGAAATTACTCTGTAACGTTATCCGTAGATAATAATCGAGTAAAAATTTGGTTATATGTTCTCGTTCAGCGATTGAAAAGAAAATGCTATACTAAAATCAGTTTTGAAATCAATCAAGTATTGCTAAACGATGAACGATTTACGGCTTTTTCAGAATTGTTTATAGAGTTGATGGAGCAACATTTTGGAATTAAAGAAGTTCCATTGACAGAGTGTATCTATGCTTATATATTGATGTTAGATACAGTGATTTATTTAGCACCTACTGTTGGACAGACAAAAAAAACACCGATAGAAAAATTAACTTATGAAGAACAGAACAAGCAAGGATTTACATTTGACAATCGTCTTTCATTTGAAGGGCAAAAGTTGACCGAGATTCAAGAACAAATAGCTTCTTTATTAGAAAATATCAGTCTTCTATCTCTATTGACACCACTGTATCAAAGTAATTCATATGAATTAAATTCTTATGCAAGTGAAACGTTTCCAGATTTATATGAAGAGTGCTTAAAAAATGTGATGAACATAAAATTGTCTCATCAAGCTCAATTGGTGTTTCCTAAAGGTATAGCGACGAAAGTGACATTATTATTGAGTCCATATTTGCTAAATAATTCTGTAGCAAATAATCAAAAATTATTATTGAATATAACCGGAGATTCTTGTTATACGGTTCATCTTTTTTCATTATTAAAAAAAAGTGTTCCTAGTAATTATGAGATTGTTTGTGTTTTTGGAGAAAGAATCACAGACACATACATAAAAGAAAACAAGATTGATTTAGTGATTCATAATGATGTCATGATTGAGCCAATTAAAGCTTGCCCGCTAATCAAAGTTTCCCACTTTCCCTCAAAACGAGAAATCGAGCAGCTGGCAATCAAGCTATTTGAGCTATAAGCAATTGATAAAATTTGAGGAGAAGAATATGAAGGCACTGGATTTAATTGTAAAAATTACTGAGACAAACACGGCGATTACTATCGAAAATGACTTAGGGCAAATTTTTATTTCAAAAGAAGTCGATTGGCAGCAAAAAATTCAGAAAAATCAACTTTATTTACTTTTAAATGCTGGGAAATTCGTAATGATTGGTACGTTACCTGAATCTTTTCAAGAAAACCAAGAGATTGATCAAACAATCGTATTATCAGTTCCCAAAACTGTTCATACAGATTATTTAGCCAATCTATTGATAGAAGAGACAAAAATGAAAAAGAATCAGCAAGCGATTTCTGCTGATAGGCTTCATTCACTTTCTGTCCAAGAGAAAAAAGAAACGACTAAATATAAAGAGCAAATTTCCTTGATTTTAGCTAGTTTTGGTTTTCCTCTTCAAAGAAGAACTGCAAAAAAGGGAATGAAAGTAAGACATACCTGGCGCAAAAGTATTAGTGAAATGGCGTTTTATGTCGATTCAAGAGAGAGTAAAGCAACCGTTATCTGGCAAAAGAGAAATGAAATGTTACTGAAAGCCGGTGCGAAACTGAAAAAAGAAATTCCTTTGAATAAAGATGGGTCAATTGGTTTTAGTGTGAAGATGGGTGAAAAATTAAGAGCCGATCATGCAGATGCTATCGTTGGTTTTTATACGACAAAGGATATTATTTTAAAAAGTGTCAATGAAATCGGGTTACTTTTATATTTTGGCGGAACGAATAGCTGGTTAGAATTAAAAGATAGTGAAGGAAAGACGATTGATGATTGGACAAGAGTCGACTAGTATCAAAGATAGCATGTAAGGCGAATTTATGAGTGAGTTTGTTCTAAAGATGTAATAGTAATAACTAGGCTATACTTACAAACTCATAGAAGGGTTCAGAAATATTTTAAATAAAAAATAAAGACAATAAGTTGGAGGATTACTATGTGTACAAGTTTGACATTTGAATCAGAAAATGGGCATCATTTTTTAGCAAGAACAATGGATTTTGGTTTTGAATTAGGTGGGAAGCCGATTGTAATGCCACGAAATTATGAGAGAAGTTGCTATTTTGGTGGGATAGAAAGAACATGTTATGGATTTGTTGGAACGGGTCGTAAGTTAGATGATTTTCTTTTTGCAGATGGTGTAAATGAAGCAGGTCTAGCGATTGCAGAACTTTACTATCCTTATGAAGCCGAATATCAAACAAAAGAAATAGCAGGTAAAATAAATTTAGCTCCTCATGAATTCATTATGTGGGTTTTAGGTCAAATCGGTAGTATTGAAGAATTGAGACAAAAAATTACGGAAGTTAATGTTGTAAATGCAGAGGTTGCTTTATTAGGTTTAGTACCACCGCTACATTATATTGTTAGTGATCGAACTGGAGAAACTGTAGTAATCGAGACAAACAATCAAAAATTAACGATTAAATCAAATCCTGTAGGCGTAATGACAAATAGCCCCGAGTTAGAGTGGCATTTAAAAAATTTAAACAATTATCTTTTTTTGAAACCAACAAATTGCTCAAATAGACAAGTTGATCAATTAACTATCCATCCTTTTGGACAAGGCTCTGGAACGTTTGGTTTGCCTGGTGGTTTTACTTCGCCAGAACGTTTTGTACGTACGGTTTATATGCGTTTTTTAGCAGAAAAAGGAAAAACTTCTGGTGAAACGCTAAGTAGCATTTTTCATATATTAAATGGTGTTACGATTCCAAAAGGTGTAAATATCAAAGACGATGGAGCTGTTGATTATACGCAATATCGTGCGGCGTTTGACTTGGATAAAGGAATTTATTACTATAATCCGTACGAAACACAAGAAGTTTTTTCAGTAGGACTAACACCAGAGCTTTTGAGTGCAGATGTACCAACAGAATTTGACGTGGCACACCAATTTGGCATCATTGAATTAAATGATCAAAACTAAATACATTAATTAAAAGAAGGTAGTGAGGAGGAATCAAGGGAAGTGGCTGTTTGTCACAATTTCGAATGATTCATCAAATCACTACGTTCTTTTTGTATTATCTAGCTCTTCTCCGATTAAATAAGCTCTTTTGCTTGCAAGTCTTTAGTAGAATCGCTACTATTTAGTAAATAAGCGATTTGTAAAAGGAGCGCATGTGAGATGGCTATCTATGATTATGAAGTGAAAACAACTGATGGAAAAACGATTTCTATGGAAAATTACAAAGGACAAGTGCTGTTAATTGTGAATACTGCAACAGGATGTGGTTTTACTCCTCAATATGAAGGCTTGGAAATTCTATATAAAAAATATAATGATCAAGGCTTTGAAATTCTGGATTTTCCATGCAATCAATTTGGTCACCAAGCACCAGGTAGTGATGAAGAAATAAGTGATTTCTGTCATTTGACGTATCAAACAACATTCCAAACGTTTGCGAAAATCAAAGTCAATGGAAGTGAAGAAGCACCTTTGTATAATTTTTTAAAAAAAGAAAAAGGTGGATTATTAGGTGGTGCAATTAAATGGAATTTCACCAAATTTTTAGTTGATCGCGAGGGAACAGTAGTAAAACGATTTGCTCCGACTGTGAAACCAGAAGAAATGCAAGCTGAAATCGAGAAAGTCATTGTTTCATAAGAGTGAATAGAAAGTATCTGTAAAACAATTTTCGGTAATTGTTTCTTACGGGATAAATCATGAAGAGCATAGGGAGTCGATGATGGAACGTACTTACTCATTTCTCACAATCAAGCGTTTTTTTGTCCCATGTTTAAGGCTTTATGCCAATGAGTTTCAGCTAAATTACAAAAATCTTCCTTACTATCGTTTCCAGAAACGCCCTAATAAAAGTAACAAATAAAGAGCTGTATTTTACAGGAATTGGACCATTGATTTCTGGAATTTACCGCTCTTTCCTGTCATTTCTATTTATGAGGAGAGACAATGGACTAAGTAGATAAACAGAAGCGAATTATTTAGAGTAGTTGATAATTATAGTTCCTATGACTGTTCACTAATTTTTGCTTCGATCACATACATTTTTGCTTGATTATAAGCTAAGGAACAAAAAATATTTTCGTAAACCAAGACTTCCGTGATTGAATGGTCGAGTTCATTTAACTCATATTCTTCCAAAAAGAGGGCAACTTCTGTTTTGATTTGTTCGTTAGTCATTGCTGAAAAACATTTACAAGCATACATACCAGCAGGAAAAAAGTAATCATTTGTTTTTTTATCGCTGAGTACACAAGAAACAATATCCGTTCGATTAAAAATAATATGATAAGGAACTTCTAATTGATTACTATTAAATGGCGCATCGGTGGAAAAATCAATGATAGGTTCATCTTCAAATTCAGCTATTTTTTTTAAGGATTTTTCTTCTTGTCTAGAAAAGGTGATTCGATCTAGTTTATATTTTTTTTGAGCGGTAGTAATTTTTTCGATTACTCTATTAACCGTTGAAAATTCATCTTGTTTGTTTGTATGATTTAAAGATATTTTTTCAAGCAATTGTTCGGTTTGATTTGTCTGGAAATTTTCTTTAATTTGCTCCAGAGAACATCCAATCGCTGTAAAAACAATTATTTGATATAAACGATAAATATCTACTTCGCTAAAGTAATAGTGATTTTGTTTACGTGGTGTTAGCAAATTTTTACGAATATAGTTCCTGATTGTATCATTTGAAATGCTAAACAACTTAGCTACCTCGCCAATAGTTAGGTCTTGCATAAATAAAACTCCTTGTCTTTTTTTATAAGTATATACTTTAAGGCTACCACCTAGTCAAATAAAAACTGCTGTTTTTTTTAAAATAATAACTTGTTATAAAATCAATGATGAAAAAGCGAAGAACAAAGTGTTTGAGCTAAAACGGCTAAAGTTAAGAAATAAGCGAAAAATAACGGAAATGGTAGTCAGAAATTTTATATTCATCGTTTATTTCTCTTGTTTTAGCGTGTGTACTTCATTTTCTTTGTTAGTATTTAATACAAAATTTTTTTGACAATTAGGTCTTAGGTACCATGACAGGCTCTTTTACTTCAGGCAAAATAAATGATAGCGATAGGGAAAAAGTCGTTATTATATATGAGCAAAATAAAAAATGAAGAAAAGTGGAGGGGACTATGGCTATAATCGAAGCAAAAAATATAAAAAGAAGCTATGGGAAAAATGAATCGAAATTTGATGCCTTAAAAGGTGTTAGTTTAGAAATTGAAAAAGGGGAATCTGTTGCAATCATCGGGAAAAGTGGATCAGGTAAGTCAACCTTCATGCATATTTTAGCATTGTTGGATCAACCGACTTCTGGTGAAATCATTCTAGATGGACAGTCCGTTACTTCCATCAAAAAGAAAGCATTGGATAAAACGAGAAATAAAGAATTTGGTTTTGTCTTTCAACAATTTTTTATGAATCCTAAAGATACAGTCCTAAATAATGTCTTATTACCATTAAAAATAGCTGGAATTCCAAGTAAACAACGCAAACAAATGGCAATGAAAGCTCTTGAATCAGTTGAATTAGCAGATAAATGTAATAATAAAGCCAATAATTTATCTGGTGGACAAAAACAACGTGTGTGTATTGCAAGAGCGTTAGTGAATAATCCTCAAATAATTTTTGCAGATGAACCCACAGGAAATTTAGATAGTACAACAGGTGAAAAAATCGAAAATCTTCTTTTTGATTTGAATAAGCAAAAGGGTATTACATTGATTATCGTCACACATGATCCTGAATTAGCCGCTCGTTGTGATCGACAAATTCATGTACGAGATGGCGAAATTATTGGAGGGGGCGAGTAAATGAAAATCAGTGATATTATAAAATCAGCATGTTCTAATTTAATGAGAAATAAAGGACGTACCTTACTAACAATCGTTGCGATTTTTATTGGTGCATTTACTATTTCACTAACAACAGGTGTTAATAATGGCGTCAATGATTATATTGATAAACAAATTAGTGGCGTTGGTGGTGAAGAGCAATTACTGATTCAACCGAAGGTAAGTAGAAGTTTTGGAGAAGATGGCGAGCCAGAGAAATATGATGCTGACAAGAAAACAAGTTCTATGATGGAACAAAAAGCATTAACTGAATCAGATTTAGATAAAATCAAAAAAGTTAAAGGGATTGAAAAAGCTTATCCAATGAAATCAGCTTCAGTTTCTTATATTTCTGGTAAAAATGATGAAAAATATATTTTCACGTCAATGCCTAAATTAGATAGCTTGTCGATTGATCTTGAAGCAGGAAAATCTGTTGATCAAAAAACAGAGGATTATCAACTTGTTTTGGCACCAGAATATGTGAAGTCACTAGGCTATAAATCAAGTGAAGCCGCTATAAATCAAACGATTAAAATCGGAGTTCCTGCAACCGCAACTGGCAAAGAAACGGTTCTCGAAGCGAAAATCGTTGGAGTCAGAAACACTAGCTTAGTTCAAGGTGGCGTATCATTATTGAACCGTGCCTTAGTTGATAAAATTGCTGTTATTAATGAAGAAGGTTTACCAGATACAATGAGAAATCAATACGGTATGATTGTTGCTGAAATGAAAAAAGATTTGACTGATAAAGAAATCACTCAAATCAAAAAAGATTTGGATAAAGATGGCTACAGCGGACAAACTGTAGAAGATGAAATCGGAATGATTCGCAGTGTCATCAATGCGATTACTGGAGTGCTAACTTTATTTGGTGCGATTGCATTATTAGCCGCTAGTTTTGGGATTATTAATACATTGTTTATGTCTGTTCAAGAGCGAACACGCGAAATTGGTTTAATGAAGGCAATGGGCTTGAGTGGTGGAAAAGTCTTTATGATTTTCAGTTTTGAAGCGATGATAATTGGTTTATTAGGCTCTGTTTTAGGAATTTTAGGTGCTATGGGTGTTGGCTCGATTATTAATAAAGTTGCTGCCGATTCATTCTTAAGTGCATTAACTGGATTTACTTTGGTCCAATTTTCAATACCTTCTTCAGCTGTGATTATTTTGATCATTATGGGAATTGCCTTTTTAGCTGGAACTTTACCTGCTAGAAGAGCTGCAAAACTTGATCCAATTGAATCATTACGTTACGAATAAGTTGATTTTACAAAAAAATAGCATTGTAAAATGATGATTAATAAATGGAAGGTTGAGACAAAAATGGTTTTTACTTTTGTCCCAACCACAATAAATGAGACTAAACTTTTTCTTTGAGTTTAGTCTTTTTTTGCGGTGAGCTAGGGTGTATTTTTACTTTAATAAGAATGATTCAAACAGAAAAGTTTACATATTTTTTGAGAAATGATATAGTTCGCTTATTCGAAATAAATCGGATGAATACCTGAAAAGAGGGAGAATATGACAACTAATTATCATGAAAATGATTTTTCAAAAATAATGTTAGAAAGAAAATCGATTCGTAATTATGATACAACAGTAAAAATTAGCCAAGATGAAATGGAAGCGATTCTGAACGATGCAGTAAAAGCACCTTCTTCTGTTAATATGCAGCCGTGGCGTTTTGCTGTAGTTTCAAGCGATGAAGGAAAACAGAAGTTGGAACCTTTAGTACATTTCAATAAAACACAAAATGAAACGTCTGCAGCAATGATTGTCATTTTTGGTGATTTAAATAGCTTTGATTATGCGGAAAAAATCTATGGTTCTTCTGTTGCATTAGGATTAATGCCGCAGGAAGTTAAAGATCGACAATTAGAGACATTAAGTCCACTATTTGAAAATATGGCGCTTGAAGCTAAAAAGGAAATGGCTGTGATTGATAGTTCATTAGTGGCGATGAATTTAATGTTAGTCGCTCGTGCATATGGGTATGATACCAATCCGATAGGTGGCTTTGATAAAGAAAAAATTGCTGAAGAGTTGGGATTAGATGCGACTCGTTATTATCCAGTCATGATTCTATCAATTGGAAAAGCAAATGAAGCAGGCTATTCTTCTTATCGATTACCATCTTCTGAAATTACCTTTTGGAGATAAAATAAATAAGTTTGATTTGAGTAGAACGATAAAAAAATAGACTAATGACCAAAATTTTAGGTGTTGTTTTTTACAACTTAGAATTTTGGTTTTTTGTTGTTTTTGAGTAAGAATACGCATGAATAGAATAGATTGCTAGAAATTTTTGCTACTCATTTATTTTTAGTTTCGTAAGCATATTAATTTACTTACTTTTAGTAAGTTGTTATACTGTGTTTGTAATCAAATAAAAAAGAAATTTAAGTAAGCTAATTTGAAAGGGAGATAAACTATGTCAGAATTTTTAAATGCATTGAAAAAACGTCGTTCTATTTACGCTTTAGGAGATAATTTAACACAATCAACAGAAGAAATTTTTTCATTAGTGAAGGAAGTTGTTAAAGAAAGTCCAACATCATTTAATTCTCAAACACAACGTGTTGTTTTATTAACTGGTGCAGCACATAAAAAATTATGGGAAATTACAGAAGCAGCGCTAAAACCAGTAACACCAACTGAAGCGTTTCCTAACACTCAAGCTAAATTACAAAGTTTTGCTAATGGAGCTGGAACAATTTTATTTTTTGAGGATCAAGATATTGTAAAATCATTGCAAGAGCAATTTGAATTATACGCGGATAATTTTCCAATTTGGTCAGAACAAGCGACTGGTTTAACGCAAGCAAATGTATGGACAGCATTAGCACAAGAAAATATTGGAGCAAATCTACAACATTACAATCCATTAATTGATGATGAAGTTGCTAAAGAATGGGAAATTCCAAGCCAATGGAAATTAAGAGCGCAATTAGTATTCGGTTCAATTGAAGCACCAGCAGGCGAAAAAGAATACATGGATGATGCTGCTCGTTTCCGTGAATTCAATTAATTAAGCTATAAAGAAAATTGTGGGAGAAGGAACGCATATGACTGTATTATTATCAGAAAAAACCAAAATAGAACAGGTCACACTTGTTGTAAGAGATTTAGATTCGATGATTCAATTCTATACTTCAGTACTTGGCTTTGAACTTATTAGTAAAGAAGGACAGATTGCCTCGTTAAGCACTAGTGATAGCAAAAAAGAACTACTTATTTTTAAAGAACAAAAAGATGCTGTCCAAAATCATCAAACAACAGGTCTTTATCATATTGCGTTGCTTCTACCTACTCGTAAAGATTTAGGCAATATGTTGGTTCGTCTATTGCAACATCAAATAGAACTTGGCGCTGCTGATCATGGATATAGTGAAGCATTATATTTTAATGATCCAGAAGGAAATGGTATTGAGATTTATTGGGATAAACCGAAAAGCTTTTGGGATATTCGTCCAAATGGTGAAATTATTGGCGTCACAGAAGAATTGGATGGCGATAGTTTAGTGTCTGAAGCGGATGGCCAGTGGGATGGAATCCCAGTTGGAACAATCATTGGACATGTCCATTTGCAAGTAGCAAACTTAGTAGAAACTGAAAAATTCTATGAAAGTATTGGCTTCAAAAGAACATCAGATTTTGGTCATAGAGCGAAATTTTTTGCTGCCGGAGATTATCATCATCATATTGGAACGAATACATGGGCTGGAAATCATTTGCCTATAAGATCGGAAAAGCAGTTGGGATTAGCAGCATATATGTTTTCATTGGGTGATAAAGAGCAGTTGAAGCACTTAATTAACCGATTGGTAGAAAAAAATATTGAATTTGATGAGATTGAAGATCAAATTAGAATTAAAGATCCTAATGGAATGGATTTAGTTTTTATTAGTTAAAATAGAGAAGGCTGACGAGCTATTGTCACAAAAGCTCATCAGTCTTTCTTTTGGATAAATTTAAATTACTTATAGTATTAATATTAAGTAGTTAGAGGGAATTCGAGTTAAGGAATTAGATAAATTTTCCTAAAATTAAATTTCTAATAACTTAATTGCACGATTGAACAACAATTTAATGAGTTTCATTTAATTTGTTTAATTTTTCTTGTTCTATAAAAAAAGTTACTTCACCAGTTTCAGTATTCACATTTGCTTTAACTTCAACTCCTTTAGCGAAAAAGCTTTCTTCATTAATTCTAATTTTCAAAGGCATATCACCATAGGTCATTGTTTTAAATATTTTTGTCGTCATTTTTATTTCCTCCTTTAATAAGTCATCTAGAGAACATCCGAATAAAACACTCAATTTTAAGATATTTAAAATATCAGGTAAACTTTTGTCACTTTCCCAATTAGAAATAGTCGGCCTTGAAATTTGTATTTTTTCTGACAGTTCTTCTTGTGTCCATCCTATCTGTTTTCTTTTTTCTTTAAGCACTTTTCCAAATACCATTATTTTCCCCCCTGAAATTGATCATACTAAGAACTAGAATTAAATTCTGTTCGATTCTCTTTATAGTTTATGATTGTTAAGAGGTTTTTACAAAGAATTTTTATTTTGGAACTGATTGATGTCTGTTTTTTTGTTTTAAAGTAATGAACGGCATCGTTTTAAGAAAATTAACGTGAATTATGATAAACTATTTTTTATAGCGCTTAAAATTAAATAGTACAAAATATAAAACTGGACTTTTGAAATAAAAGTATAGACATTTTATTGAATGCGTTTTATAATAGATAGAGAGATTTAAAATAGCGATAACTGAAAGTAGGGAATCTGATGCAAAGAAAATTTAAAGAGGATTTTTGGTGGGGAGCCGCAACTTCTGGCCCTCAAAGTGAAGGGCGTTTTAATAAACAACATGCAAATATGTTCGATTATTGGTATGAGATTGAACCCGAAGATTTTTTTGATCAAGTAGGACCAGATACTGCTTCTAATTTTTATAATAGTTTTAAAGAAGACATCGATTTAATGAAAGAAATTGGGTTGAATAGTGTTCGCACATCGATTCAATGGACTCGCTTAATTGATGATTTAGAAACAGGAACAGTTAATGAAGATGGCGCTCGTTTTTATAATGAAGTAATTGATGCATTTATTACGGCTGGCATTCGACCTGTCATGAACTTGCATCACTTCGATTTGCCAGTTGAACTTTATCATAAATATGGTGGCTGGGAATCAAAAGAAGTTGTAGAAATGTTTGTCCGTTTTGCTGAAAAATGTTTTGAATTATTTGGTGATCGTGTCAAAGACTGGTTTACTCATAATGAACCAATCGTTGTTGTAGAAGGGGAATATCTACATCAATTTCATTATCCAAAAGTTGTCGATGGAAAAAAAGCGGTTCAAGTAGCTTATAATTTGAATTTAGCTTCTGCGAAAGCAATCCAAGCCTTTAGAGCGATGGGGTTACAAAAACAAGGCGGAAAAATTGGCATTATTTTGAATTTAACGCCAACTTATGCAGCTTCATCGAACGAAGCAGATCAACAAGCCGCTAATATTGCAGAATTATTCAATAATCGAATGTTTTTAGATACCGCTGTTCATGGAGAGTTTCCTAAAGAGTTAACTGATTTATTTGAAAAAGACGGCGTGTTATGGGAAAGTACGCCAGAAGAACTTGCGTTAATCAAAGAAAACACTGTAGATGTTTTAGGTGTTAATTTTTATCATCCTCATCGTGTAAAAGCACCAGATGTTGCACCAAACAGTGTTGGTGAGTGGTTGCCTAACCGCTACTTTGATGAGTATGAGATGCCAGGACGTCGTATGAATATTGATCGCGGCTGGGAAATTTATCCTAAAGCACTATATGATATTGCTATCAATATTCGTGATAATTACAATAATATTCCGTGGTTTGTTTCTGAAAATGGTATGGGAATTTCTAGAGAAGAACGATTTATGAATGAACAAGGTGTAATAGAAGATGATTACCGCATCGATTTTATTCGTGAACATTTAAAGTGGGTTCATCAAGGAATTGAAGAAGGTTCAAATTGTTTTGGCTATCATTTATGGACGCCGATTGACTGTTGGTCTTGGGCCAATTCCTATAAAAATCGTTACGGATTTATCTCGAACAATATTCATACACAAATAAAAACAATCAAAAAATCTGGCCATTGGTTTAAGCAAGTGGCAGAGTCAAACACACTGTCTTAAAAATTTACTATGGAAAATACTGCAATAAATGAGGTTGATTTGAACATATATGGAGCTTCTCAGAAATAGTTTTGGCTATTTTATGGGAGCTCTTTTTTGATGAAACTTAGTTTAAAATAGCTTAAAAAAGAGATTAGGACAAAATGGTTAACTCTGGAAACCAATTAGATACGATACATCATCGAATCACTACGTACTTCGTGGTTTATCGCAATAAGAAGAAATTTTCGAAAATAACAAGAAATACAAAAGGATTCCTTTTGATACTGAATGATTCAAACCTGCTGATCTTCAAATTTTGGCAAATTTCTGTTCATTTTTTTGAGTTAAATATTTCTGTCTCAACCTCCTCACCCACATTTACTAATAAAATGAAACAGTCTCTAAGAGAAATAAAACATATTTTTTGCATATTTTATTTTTTTGTAATAGGGTGTAAATAAGAGCTAGATAAAAATGACAACCAAAATAACTTTAGGAGGAGAACGTATGAGTAAAAAAGTAGAAAATCCTTTAACACGTTTTTACAGTGGAAAGTTTGAAAAACAAAGGCAAGAAGCACCTGCTTTACAACAAAAGATGACTCCTATACCTGATTGTGGAGAAGAATCTTATAAGGGTTCTGGCAAGCTCGAAGGCAGAAAAGCGCTGATTACAGGTGGTGACTCAGGGATTGGAAGAGCTGCTGCAATCGCATATGCTCGGGAAGGCGCTGATGTAGCAATCAATTATTTACCTTTCGAAGAAGCAGATGCCCAAGAAGTAAAAAAAATTGTTGAAGCTGAAGGTAACAAAGCCGTACTTTTACCTGGTGATTTAAAAGATGAAAAAATTACTCGAAAAATGATTCATGATGCAGCTGCAGAATTAGATGGATTAGATATTTTAGTTTTGAATGCTGGAATGCAACAAGCGGTTGAAAAAATCAAAGATCTTTCGACTAAGCAACTTATAGATACGTATACAACTAATGTTATTTCGATGTATTGGTCCGTCCAAGAAGCGCTTGACTATTTACCTGCTGGTGGAAGTATTATAACCACAACGTCCATTCAAAGTGTGGAGCCTAGCAAAAATTTACTGGATTATGCGGCAACTAAAGGAGCCATTACAGCTTTTACAAAAGGGTTATCTGAACAACTAGCACCAGACGGGATTCGGGTTAATGGAGTAGCGCCAGGTCCAATTTGGACACCACTTCAAATATGTGGGGGACAACCACCTGAAAATATACCAGAATTTGGACAAAATGAATCTTTAAAAAGAGCAGGTCAACCTGTTGAATTATCCTCTGTCTATGTATTTTTAGCATCCAATGACGCTAGTTATGTAACAGGTCAAATTTACTCTATTACAGGCGGAAGTTTTTTTGATTAATAGTATAGAGAGTATGATAGCGAACCCTGTTTTTTTCGCAAACAAAGATAATAATTGGGGCGTTTAAATCTGGCAAAAAGCTAATTGTTTTATAAAAAATGAATTAAAGGAAAAGCATGAGACAAAATTCAAAAATGAAATTTGTTTCATGCTTTTCTCTAAAAATCATTTTTTTGAGAGCAATTTAGCTTTTTAAGGTGAATTTTATATGAAATTATGGTTCAACATTTAAAATTGAGTATCCTCGAACGTCATATCGATTTCTACTTCTAGAGTATTCAAGTGGTCGTCCATCTTTCAGATAAACAACTTGTTCAACTTCTAAAACGGGATCGTTAACCGCACAAGACAAATATTTTTGATCATATTTATCTGATTTATCTGCCTGGACATTGCGATAAGCACCTGCAAAATGGAGATTCAACTCTTCTTTGACATAAGAATAAATCGACTGTTCAATAATTTCAGTAGACAAGCCAGGAACTAAATCACAAGGCATATATGTATGTTCAAGAACAAACGGGATTTCTTCTAAAATACGTAAACGAATAATCTTATATACAGGTTGTTGTGCTGTAATCATTAATCTTTCTTGTACTTCTTTATTGGGGAATTCAACTTCAAATAAGATGGAAGCACTAGTTAGTTTTTTATGCCGATCGTGCATTTGTTTACTCAGACCGTCATACTGACTGACTGGAGAGGTTTCTTTATCCCAAAAAGAATTATTTAAAATTTTCGTGCCTGAACCCCGTTGAGAATAAACCAATCCTTCTATAGCTAAAATTCCGACTGCTTTTTTGATTGTCATACGGCTTACATCGAATTCTTCTACTAAATCGGTTTGATTTGGTAATAAAGTGTCTGGTTCATAGACGTTGGTTTTTATTCTTTCACGCAGTATATCAGCAATTTCTTCATATTTTGGTTTCAAATAAGTACACCTCCTAACTAGTATTGTACCTGATTATTAATGTCTAGACAATTCTTAAAAAAGAGTATAAAAAATAGACTTATGATCTTATACCAAAACTCGTACATTGCGTTTGGAAACAATGTACGAGTTCAAATAAAGTGAATGGGTAAAATAACTTTTTCTTACTTCTCGAAGCTAATCACTTTTGGCACAACCTCATTAAATCATACTGTCTTTTTCTTTATCCAAGATACGTAAGAATGGGTACCAAATAATGCCGACAATCAACATATCAACTAATTGTAAAATTCCTCCTAAAATGGAATTTGTTGCAAGCATGCCACTAAAGAAAAACGGTACTGTCCAAGGAACAGATACACCGGTTGGTGGGGGAACAATTCCAACTGCCATGACAAAGTAATTGAAGAAAGTCACGATCAATGGAGCAATAATCCAAGGAATCAAAATAGTTGCATTTAATACGATTGGCAAACCAAAAATTACTGGTTCATTTACATTAAATAGACCTGGAGCTAAACTTAATCGTCCAATATCACGATATTGTTTTTTCTTCATAATAAAGGCCATAATCAAAACGACTGCTAACGTCATACCTGAACCACCTAAACCAACTGTAAAGGTTTCCATAAATGGTTTAGTAATAATATGAGGAAGATCTTTTCCTGCTTTATAAGCTTCTAGGTTATCTAACATCAATGTATTCCAAATCGGATCCATTACTGAGTTGACAATGATTTGACCGTGTAAGCCAAAGAACCATAAAAATTGAACAAAGAACAAGGCAATCAAGGTTGCAGGGAGACTACTTCCTAAACCAACAAGTGGTTTTTGAATAATTTCATAAACAACATCATGAAGATTTGTATTGAAGAAACCAATCACTGCGGCGTTTAAAAATAGAAAGACTGACAAGGTAATAATAGCTGGAATCAATGCGGCAAATGATCGTGAAACCGCTGGTGGAACACTATCTGGCATTTTTATTTGCCACCCTTTTTTAGTGATACGGCAATAAATTTCTGCTGCTAAAAAGGCAGCAATCATACCGATAAACATTCCTTTAGCTCCTAAGCGATCTAAAGATAAGATACCTGAAATTTCTTCCCCTTCTGGAGTAGTCATAAAAAAAGGAGTTAAAATTAAGAAGCTAGCAAAGGAAACAGCACCACCAAAAATCCCTTCAACATCATAAGATTTAGATAAATAATAGCCAATACCAAAGGTCACGAATACAGACATAATACTCATTGTTGCATTTTGTCCATTTCCGAAAAGAGTAGATAAGGTGCCTTTTGTTGCATCATTGAAAAATGGTAAATTGTTGATGACCACTACAATCGAACCGAACATTGTTAAGGGGAACGAAAGCATAAATGCATCACGAAGAACAGATAGATAACGATTTTGCCCTAGTTTGTTTGCTAAAGGCATAATCTTTTCAGCAAGAGAATCCATAAAGCCGTTCATGAAAATCACAATCCTTTATATTATATTTGTAATCGATTACAAATATAATATATCATCTTTAAAATTAAATGTCTATACTTTTGTTCGATTAAGTTTAGTTTTATTTTAGGGCATAATCCTAAGTGTTCTATTAATCTGAGATTATTAGTGAGAGTAAAAAAAACGAAAAATCACAAAATTTGAAAAACATCATTGAACAGAGTTCTTTCATGTTTTTGGTCATTTTCGTGATTTCTCGTTTATTTTTTGGATGTTAAATACTCGCGCCTCCGCCGCCAGAAGAGCCGCCACCACCAGTAAAACCACCTGGCTTAAATGGCCACCACCAACTCAAAAAAGTTAGCATAAAATCATCTCCTTCTAAAAAAATATAAGTTATATTTCTATTATAGTTATTTTACAATCTAATTGTAAAGTGTTTTATGATTTATGCGTTAATTTATTTTTATTAACTCAAATTAAGTTTGAAAATTCGTTCTAAAAATTGATCTATTTAATAAAAAAATGACGTTATTAATATTTGTAAGGGGTTGCAAACTAAATCAAATGATGGTACTATGACCTTGTTAATTAACATATATCAATATACAAAAAAATGTATATTGAGAAATGGAGGATATTTTGATGAAAAAAATAGTAATTGGTGGACAAATCGACAAAGAAGAAGTTAGAAATTTAGTCGAAAAGTATGGTGAAGGTAAGTTTGAATTAGCAGTCAAAAGTGATTTGGATGCTGCAATGGCAGTGAAAACCGGACAGGCAGATTTTTATTTAGGAGCATGTAATACTGGTGGTGGCGGCGCACTTGCGATGGCATTAGCATTATTAGGCAGAGAAAATTGTGTAACTGTTTCAATGCCAGGGAATTTAATGCCGGAAGAAGAAATTCGCGAAAATGTCCGTAGTGGTAAGAAAGCATTTGGCTTTACAGCACAACATAAAGAAACAGTTGTTCCAATTATCATGGAAGAATTAATAAACTTATAAAATTTTTTGGAGGAAAAAAATGGACTCATCGAAAATTATTGAATTGATTTCTATTGCTTTGTTAGGTGGTTTAGCTTCGGTATTAGCTAATAAAGGAATCGCGGTTTTTAACGATGGTTTGAGACCGATCATTCCAGAGTTTTTGGAAGGAACGATTACGAAAAAAGAATTAGCTGCAACTAGTTTTGCCTTAAGTTTTGGTTTGGTAATCGGCTTTGGGATTCCAGTTTCAATTGGCGCGTCAATCCTACTAGTTCATAGTGTTTTATTGATGACGGATATTATTGGAACGTGGGCACCAGTAGGGAAAAAAGGGTTAGTCATCTCAGCGATTGTGGGAGCTATTTATGGAATTGGATTGGTTCTTGGATTACAAGCAGTTGTTGATTTGTTTGCGATGATGCCTGTGAACTTTATGGATGCTCTTTCTCAAGTTGGGGCGCCAGTTGTTATTTCATTTAGCATTTTCCCAGCAGTAGCGATTGCTAGTCAACATGGGTTTAAAAAAGGTGGTATTTCATTTATTGCTACTTTGTTAACGCTGTTTGTCGTTAAACGCTTTGGAACGTTTACACTTAGTAAAGGAACGACCTTCACTTTAAGTGCAGAAGGGATGTCGCTATTAGTCGGAATGATTTTTATGATTTATTACGCGATTCAAGTGAAAAGTGATGGCGCTAATTCGAATGAAAGTTTAGTCAGTGTCTTTTTAGAACGTGTAAATCGAATCAAAAAGAATTGGATTTGGTTATCAGTTATGGGTGGCTTAGTAGCAGCTGCAACAAGTTTGATGATTATTGCGGGCGATCCGATTTCATTAAATTTACTTGCGGAAGGAAAAACACAAGAAGCTGCTTTAGCAGCTTTTGCTAGAGGAATTGGATTTATTCCTTTGGTATTCTCAACAGCTATAGTTACAGGTGTTTATAGTCCAGCGGGAACAACTTTTGTCTTTGTAATTGGGATTTTATTAAAAGGAAATCCAATTGTTGCGTTTATTGTTGGAGCAATTATTATGTTTATTGAAGTTCAATTACTTACGTTAATGGCGAAAGCATTAGATAAATTTCCTGGGATTCGTGAGATGGGTGAACATATTCGAACTGCAATGAATAAAGTGTTAGAAGTTGCATTATTGATTGGTGGAGCAATGGCTTCAGAAGCTATCGCACCTGGGATTGGTTATTTCTGGGTTATTGGACTATTGTTGTTAAATCGTAAAGCGAAAAAACCAATTGTTGATTTAGCGGTGGGGCCGATTGCGGCAATTAGTTTAGGCGTAATTGTTAATATTTTATATTTCTTAGGATTATTTGTACCAGCTGTAGCTGGCTAAAAAGGAGTAACTTGATATGACAGTTTTAAAAGAAGGCATTACGTATATGCATGAACATACGACAATTGATTTATCGCGTTTGAAAAATATTGATGATACAAATTTGAATTGTTTCGAGGAAACGGTAAAGGAATTCAAGCAATTATATCGTAAAGGTGTTCGTAATATTGTTGATGTGACGAATATGGATATGCGCAGAAATCCAGAATATGTTCAAAGAGTAGCAGAATTAACGCAAATGAATATTGTCCAGGCAACAGGTTTTTATCAAGATAAGTTTTTACCTGATTTTGTAACAGATTTTACGGTGAATCAGCTTGCAGAATTTATGATTCGTGAAATCACAGAAGGAATTGCTGAAACAACGATTAAGGCTCAGATTATTGGCGAAATTGGCACAAGTA
This sequence comes from Enterococcus sp. LJL99, assembly GCF_054871725.1. NCBI lineage: Bacteria > Bacillati > Bacillota > Bacilli > Lactobacillales > Enterococcaceae > Enterococcus > Enterococcus sp. LJL99. Next base: position 146,818 of record NZ_JBTXLT010000007.1, on the reverse strand, counting down.
ATAATCAAATGACTGTTCGTGAACGTAAAGTTTTTGAAGCTGCAGTGATTGCTCAAAAAGAAACCAACGTTCCAATTACCACTCATACAACTTTAGGAACCTATGGTCATGAACAAGTCGCTTTTTTTAAAAAGCAACAGCTAGATTTGAGTAAAATCGTGATTGGACATGTTGATTTAACTGGAGATATTGATTATATTCTAGCCATGTTAGATGAAGGGGTTTATGTTGAGTTTGATACTATTGGAAAAGAAAATTATCAACCTGATCTCTTGCGTGTAGAAATGTTAAAACAAATTGAAGAAAGAGGTTATACAGATAAAGTCTTTTTATCAATGGATATTACACGCAAATCGAATTTAGTATATAAGAATGGAATTGGCTATGCTTATTTATTAGATACATTTGTTCCTTTGGCTTTGGAAAATGGTGTTTCTGCCTCTTTTATCAAAAAAATGTTAGAAATCAATCCACAACGTTTTATGAATCGTGAGGTGAAAGTATGATTGTTCATCCATTGAAAAGTTTAAGCATGGAAGAAGCGACCATGTTACAATTTAAATTAGTAGATGCTATTACCAAGGTGTTTCCTGGAAATGAAATTTTAACAAGAGGAGACCTTGGCGTCGTAAAAGGTCTAAATCAGCCAGTTACGACACACAAAGTAGAACAGGTTTTAGCTGATTTTTTTGAGGCTGAATCTGCGATGTTAGTTCGTGGTGCAGGAACCAATGCCATTCGCTTAGCTTTACATGCAGCGATTGGGAGTGGTGGGAAATTGTTAGTCCACCAAGCGCCGATTTATCCAACAACCAACGTTTCACTTGAAATGTTAGGAATACAAACAATAGAAGCTGATTTTAATCAATTACAAGAAGTGATACAGAAAATAAAAGAAGAAAAACCAACAGGTGTTTTGATTCAAGTGACTCGTCAAAAACTTACGGATGCTTATGATTTAAAAACATTAATTCAAGCGATTCGTACAGTTGACCCCGACCTGCCAATCATTACAGATGATAATTATTCTGCGATGAAAACCAAAGGGATCGGCAGTCAAATGGGTGGTAGTTTAGCTTGCTTCTCTACCTTTAAATTATTAGGACCAGAGGGAATTGGCTGTATCGTTGGTAAAGAGCAATATATTAAAAGGCTTCGAGCAGAAAACTATTCTGGAGGCGGACAAGTTCAAGGACATGAAGCTCTAGATGTATTAAAAGGGTTGATTTATGCCCCTGTTTCCTTAGCTATTTCAGCAAAAGTCGGCGATGAAGTTTGTCAAAGGTTGAATCAGGGAGAGATTGCAGGCGTGGAACAAGCTTTTGTGGTCAATGCTCAGTCTAGAGTTGTTATTGTAAAATTAACGACGAACAATGCAAAAGAAATCATTGAGGCAGCGACGAAGTTGGGTGCATTACCGAACCCAGTCGGCGCCGAGTCGCAATATGAATTTTCACCATTGATTTATCGAGTCTCTGGCACCTTTAGAGCAGCCAATCCAAGTGCAGAAGAGACAATGATTCGTATCAATCCAAATCGAGCTGGTGCAACGACGATTTTAACTATCTTACAAGCAGCAATGAACCAAGTGAAGAAATGAGGAGTTAGTAAATGAGCGGAAAATTTCTAAAGAAGAAGGGCATAATCATCAATTATCTGGCTTCTGATCTTTTGCAATTAAAAAAAGGTGATCGCATTTTAAGTATTAGTGATTATCAAGAAAAGTATGATACTGCCCGTGGTACAGTTCAAAATGCTTTGAACTACTTAAAGGCTGAAGGGGCTATTACGTTAAAAAGCCATGGACATTTAGGGACATTTATTGAAGCAATCGATTATTCAATTCTTCAAGGATATGCCTTGTCAGAATCCATTTTAGGAACGATGACCTTACCTTATTCTACTTTATATGAAGGCATGGCAACGGGAATTTATGAGGCGTTTAAGGATCATGCAATCAATTTGAATTTAGCTTATATTAGGGGATCTAAAGAAAGAATCCGCTCGATTTCTAATAAAACATATCGCTTTGCTGTTGTGTCAAGATTCGCGGCCAAACAAGCAATTACTCAGAATGAACCGCTAGAAATTGTGGTTGATTTTGGTGAACATACGTATTTAAGTGAACATATTTTAATGTTTTCTAGTGAAGATAAAAAAATGATTGAAACGGGAATGAGAGTAGCTATCGATTACAGCTCTCTAGATCAACAGCTATTAACACAACGATTGATTGAAGGAAAAGAAGTGCAGCTAGTTGAAATGCAAGGACATCAAATCATGCATTCATTAAACCGCCAATTAATCGATGCTGGGGTTTGGAATTATGATGAAATTCGAGATAAAAATTATCAAACTATTCATTATTCTGAATTACATGAGGGTGATCTGGAATTAGATATGAGTGCTGCTGTGATTGTTTGTCACGAAGAAGATCATTCAATGAAAGCTGTATTTCAAAAAAGCATTGATAAAAATAAAATATTGACGATTCAGTCTGAAGTAAAAAATGGAACAATAATTCCAAGGTATTAAAGGAGCAGTAAAGATGATTGAACAAAAATTAACTGTGTTATTAGATTCAGGTGTGATTGACGAAGATACTTATGAGTATATAAAAAATGTATTAACCTATTTGTTGGCAAATAAATTAATTGCAGATTCTCAGCAAGCGGATGTTTTTTTAACTCATTTAGCAATGGCTGATGGGAGACGGAAAAAAGGAGAATCGGTCAATGAGCTAGAACCATTTATTTTAGAAGAAATCAAAAATGATACGAACTACTTACATTCCATTGAACTATGGCAAGATCTTCAAAAAATGGCAAATAAATCATTTGATGATTCGGAATTAGATTACTTCTATCTTCATATTATAAATATGCTCAGAGAGGAGTAAAAAATGTTTTTAGATGTAACGAAAAGAAGAAATCCATTATTAATAGATGTAGCTAAAGAACTACATCAATCAGGAGCGATTTTACCAGATACGTATGTTCTTGATTTAGATACGATTTTTGAGAACGCTTTAGCATTGAAAAATAGTGCAGATCAAGCTGAAATCGAATTGTTTTATATGACAAAACAATTAGGCAGAAATCCTCTTGTCGCACAGAAAATTCGTGAAGCCGGAATTGAACATGCTGTAGTGGTAGATTTTAAAGAAGCATTAGTCATGATGGAAAACCAACTACCAATTGGCAATATTGGACATTTAGTTCAAGTTCCGCAAAGACTTATGGAACAAGTGATTGAGTATGGCGTGAAATTTATTACTGTCTACTCAGTTGAAAAACTACAACAAATCAATGAAATCGCTAAAAAATTAGACAGAAAGCAACAGGTTTTAGTAAAAGTGATTGAACCAGATGATCAAATTTATGAAGGACAATTTGGGGGTTTTCATTTAAGCGATTTACATGAATTAGGGAAAATAAAGCAAAAGTTGACCAATATTGAAATTAGCGGAGTGACTTCTTTTCCTTGTTTCTTATTTGATGGGATAGAACATCTTGTTCCGACTCATAATGTCAAAACGATCGAGGCAGCCAAACAAATTTTAAATTCTTATGGAATTCAAATCAAAGAGTTGAATATTCCATCGGCAACTTGTAGTAATACGATCCCTATGATCAAAGCTCTAGGTGGCACGCAAGGTGAACCAGGTCATGCGTTGACTGGTACAACACCACTACATGCAAAAATGGATCTAGTCGAAAAACCTGCAATGCTTTATGTTAGTGAAATTTCTCATAATCTAGATGGGAATAGCTATTTTTATGGTGGTGGTTACTATCGTCGAGGTCATTTGAATCAAGTACTAGTTGCAGAAAATGGTATAGAAAAAGTTGACCGTGTTTTGCCGTTTGATAATGATAGTATTGATTATTATTTAGCCACAAAAGCAAGTCATGCTATCGGATCAACCGTATTAGCCGCTTTTAGAACACAAATATTTGTGACAAGAAGTGATGTGGCAGTTGTTTCTGGCATTCAAACGGGTATCCCGCAACTTGAAGGAATTTATGATAGTCAAGGAAATTTAATTAGAAGGTGAAGAAAGTGGGTAGATTTGTAGTTATTGTTTTAGATAGTTTTGGTGTTGGGGCGATGGCTGATGTTTCAAGCGTTCGTCCAAGAGATGTTGGAAGCAGTACGGCTGGTCATATTATAAAAAGTAAACCAGATGTCCAACTTCCAACATTAGAGAAATTAGGCTTAATGAATGCTCTGGGAGAAGAAATAGGACATCACCATTTTTCACCAACTGCTAATTATGGCACTGCGAATTTGGCACATCACGGAGCCGATTCTTTTTTAGGACATCAAGAAATTATGGGAACGACACCGAAAGTCCCTTTGATTCAACCATTTAATCAAAAAATCGATGAAGTGGAAGCCAATTTAGTAAAACATGGGTATCAAGTAAGGCGTGTAGGTGAAATTGGGACTCAAATTCTTGTTGTAAATGAATATGCCACAGTGGGAGATAATTTAGAAACTGATTATGGTCAAGTATACAATGTCTCTGCTTGTTTAGATTTGATTGATTTTGACGCATTAAGTGAGCTAGGTCATGTGGTTCGTGAAGTCGTTCAAGTGTCAAGAGTCATTACTTTCGGAGGAAAGAATATTACTTTAGACGACTTATTAGCTGCTAGAAAAATAAAAAATAATGAAATTGCTGGAGTAGATGCACCTGAGTCGGGAGTCTACAATCATGGCTATCAAGTTGTCCATTTGGGATATGGGATTGATAAAAATGTGCAAACGCCAACTCTTTTGGATAAAGCAGGTGAAACAGTTTCTTTTCTTGGTAAAATTGCAGATATTGTGCAAACATCCAGTAATCGTTTATTTCCAGGCGTTGATTCAGAAATGCTTTTTGACTCGTTGCTTAGTGAAACAAAAGCGAATAAAACTGGCTTTATCGCACTTAACATTCAAGAAACCGACTTAGCGGGTCATGCAGAGGATGTCGAACGCTATGCTGATCGTTTAGAGCTGAGTGATAGAAGAATTGCTGAACTGATTCCTTTGTTAGAAACAGGAGATATTTTAATTGTGATGGCCGATCATGGAAATGATCCAACCATTGGGCATAGCAACCATACGCGCGAAAAAGTTCCATTATTAATTTATAGTAAAGGAATTTCGAACAAATACATTGGTGAAAGACAAACCTTAGCAGATGTGGGTGCGACTGTAGCAGCGTATTTTAACGTTCCTATGCCACAAAATGGAACTTCTTTTTTAAACGAGTTATTTGAGAACGGAGATTCCTAAATGAAAAATGCGAAAAAAACTTTTTTAGCTTTAGCGAACCCTTACAATTCAGTTATTAAAACTTTTCCTAATATTATTGACCATGAAGTCGAGGATAAAGAAATTTTTTATTTAGGTGTCAAAAATGTTTCGACGATTCCACTCGCGTTTGTTGATCACTTAGAAAAATCAAGTATCTTTCAACATACGATTGATAAAGCTAGCCTATCGGGAAGAGCCGTAGATCTATCATTACAAAATCCTATCACTGGAAAACCAATGACTGGTTCGTCAAGTGGAACAGCTATCAATGTTTTTTTGGGAATTAACGACATTGGGTTGGGCACGGATGGCGGTGGCTCCGTGTTGGCACCAGCTATGGCGTTAAACTTATTTAGTTTTATTCATCCCCAACTTGGAGAACCCTATTTTAAAAGACGTGAAAAGAAGCTTTCGACTGATGGTCATCCATTTTCCCCTTCTTTAGGATTTATAACGAAAGATTATTTTTTACTTGAACAAACTATTGTTGCTCAATTCAATTTAATAGAAGAAAAAAATCAGAAGGCAATAAAAATTGCGCTAGATAAGGAAGCTATTTCAGATGCAACAAAGTATCAGGATGAGTTTGTTATAAATGAAGGATTAGATTTTTCAGATAAATATCAAAAATCTAGAAATGACTTAATCAAACAGCTAAATGAATTACTAGCTAACTATGATATAGTCATTTCAAAAGAGGGACCTATTGAAGTAGACGGTTTTGGTGATACAATTTTTGGGCATTTTGATTCAGAGACACAAAAAATGCAAATAAAGGCGAATAAAGGATTTGTTAGAGTAGTGACAATGGTCGGTGCTTCAGCTATTAGTGTTCCTTGTGGCGAATTTGCTAAAGGGTGGTTGCTTATCTGTAAATCAGATTCAAAATCAATCCAAAAAATGTTGCAAGTAGCTAGCCAGTTACAATTGCCTAGTGATGAAATAAGTAATAGGTATTTTGGAAATATAAATGCTTACTTTGAAAATGGTGTTTAGGTGAAAATTACCAAAGGGAACCAATCAATTCTTCTAAGTTTAAGAGCAAGAAATAGATAGAGCAGAAGGCATTCTACGAAAATAAGTGACATATCACAAAAAGTTGAAGAGCATGTATATAGGAATCATTCAGTAGTGAATGAAAATCTTTCGTGTTTTGCCAGCTTAGTGATAGGTCGCTTAGTTTGGTATATTACAAATAGAAGAAAAGAGAGCGTTGATGATGCTGTGTAGTTAATTGAGTTATAAATCTTAATGGCTGTTTTTTTCCAAACCCATTGTTGAAACTAAATGTTATTAGGGTCTGTTATTTTATTTATACGAATATTTAATAGGTAGTAACCTTTAAAAAAGTCTATTTTATTTTTAGAATTTAGCTAACTTTTTAATAGGATGTTCTTTTTTTACTTAATTATTGTTTTTCTATATAATCTCCTGGAAATATTTAATTGTTAAACTAACAGATTAGACATGATTCTGTTGAATTATCTCTAATTAGTCAATTTTTTTCAAAGAATAATCGTAATTAATTATTTCATTTTTTTTACAAGTCGATATCTAAATATTAAAAAAAAATTTTTTATCAAATATTTTTGATAAAATAAATAATAAGTAAAACTTTTAGTTTTTTAAACCATTTGATAAATTTATTATATCAGACTCTATTGATGAGGATAAAAGAAAACAAAAAGATAAAAATCTATTAAAAAAGTTTCGCGGATTTAAGTAAACCAAGAAACTTTTATAATAGATTTTTTTAATAATGATAAGATAATTTAATTATATTCGAAGTGCAATCTAATGTCTATATCTATTTTCAATTTTTTTGTCATTTTTTTAGAATTATTAATGTGAAAAATGACTTTTTTATATTGTGTGTCTATTCTCCTTCTTGCTACCTACTCCAGTTCCCAATTATTTCTTTCTATTTGATTTGATTTTATAAGTAGAATTAGTCAAATGCTTCTTATATTCCGTCAAAAAAGTCGTCAGAATTAAATACGTCCTTATCATTTGTAAAATTCTTTCATAAAAGTATTCAAAAGGAAAATAGCTTGATAATATAACGTTTTTTGGTTTGAGGTATTTAAATTTATCTCAAATAAAATAACGTTTTTTTTATTATTGAAGCTAGCTAATTAGACTACATACCCCGTCAAAAAAAACGTCAAAAAAAGAAATTTGATTTAAAAAACCTTATTTTAAAGCCTTTTTAGGCAATTTTCTTGGTTTACTTAATTTCAAGAAAAAAAGGGAGCGATTTTGATGTCTATATTAGGTGTTTTAGCAGATAAGGAACTATCTCAGATGGAATTAGATCCTCTTTTAAATTCCCAATCTTATCGTTTGATCCAGGTAAAAGAGAAGGAGCAGTTTGAAGAGTTAGATGGATTAGTTGTTTATTTAAATAAGGAACAGAACTTACCAGAAGTAATCGAATGGCTATTGTTTTCAAAATCAAATCCTGATGTCTTTGTTTGGATTGTTTCTTCAAATTCGTTAGATCGTGAACAAGATATTTTGTTTGAATTAGGGGCGAATGACGTTTTAACTTCAAATGATTGTATAGATAAATTGCCCTATATCATAAAAAATACGTTCAATCGAGTGAAGAAAAGAAAAAGTGATCGTCCAAAAGAAAAAGCTCGTGAAATATTGAATGAAAAAAATCAAACAGTATTAGTTAACAGGGAAGAAAAGCCATTAACACGAATTGAGTATCGAATGTTTCATAAATTATTAGAAAATAGCGATACTACAGTAGATTATGAAGAACTATTTACTGCTGGACGATTAGTTGTTCCTGAAAAAATCGATAAAAAAGAGATTGCTTTTCGTGTTGCAAATGTTGTTTTTCATTTACGTGAAAAAACGAGCGGAAGTGTTGATTTCAAAATAGAAACAGTGCGTTCTAAGGGGTACATTTTACGTTTGAAAGTTGAATGAAATATATTTTTACAAAAAATATATTAATTACATAGTACATTTTTTTAAAAATATATTTCTAACTACTGGTAATGAAGGGTGGTGTTGCAAAAGGGGGAAATAATTAAGTATTCAAATTTTTAAGGAAGGAGGAAAGAAATGAAAAAGAAAAGCCGAATTATTGTATTTTTTTTACTGACTATTTCACTTATTGTATTACTTTTTAATAATTCATCTCATTTGAAAGCAAAAGAAGATAGTGGTGAAAATTTAGCAGAGACGGTTATTTCAAATAGCAATGAGATAAGTAATTCAGATGATGAAACTTTCAATAAGCAAACAAGTAAGGAAGTAGAAAGTGAGCGTTCATCTAGTATAGAAGATACTCAGTCTAATACCTCTACTTACTCAGATACTCAAAACATAAATAATCGTGCGATTGAGACTAAATTTAGCAACCTTAGTGATTTTAACTTAGCTAGTGACGGAACTGGAATTGTTGCTAATAATATTGGGAAATCAATGACTGATATCCAAAGTTATAATGGAAACGGTGAAGCGATTAAGCAAATGATTCTTAAGGAGAGTGAAGCAAAAGCCTACGGAATCGCTAATGGAGCTATTTCTGATGTCACTAGTCAAATCCAAATAAATGATTTAAATGGATTAGATCAAGTTTCTTCAAATGAATTACAAGAATTTCATTTGATTATGACAGTACCTGCTAGTGTTTCTGGTACTGAAAAAGATTTGACAAGTGAAGTGATAGTATATATTGGAAAAGTGGCTACAGTTGATACTTGGACCAAGTTTGACACGGCTATGAGAACGAATGATATTCAAATTATTAATGTTCAAAGTAATATGACAAATTCGAGTAGTACTCGTACTGATATTACTAATTCTAGTAGAAAAGATTATGTTGTTTTAGGAAATGGTCATTCAATTGATTTTATTGGCTTCTCATATAGGTGGCCAAGTAATTTGAACGTTGTTCGAAAAGCTGTTGTAGATAATTTAGATATGTATGGTGGTCATTATTATGGACCTTTTACCATGTGGGATGAAAATAAAATTGGATCTAGTATAACTTATCGAAATTCTAATTATACAGGGTCACAGCTAACCGCATCTTTTCAAGCAACACTACGATTTGAAGGGAAAAACATTATAAGTTCTCAAGATACTACTTATATATCGTATGACGGAACGAAAAGAAATATGGCCAATACACAACAATCTGGTTTAGAATCACATACCACGGTGATAGCTGAAAATTCTGATACTACAATTCAAACAGAACAAGGGGATGCGTTAATTTTAGGTGGTTGGTATTCTAATACTGGACAAGTGGCTTCTGTTCAACCGTCGTTAACCCTTCAAGAAGGAGCTAAATTGAAGCTTCGAACTAATGGAAATAACGGAGAAACGAATTCTTGGCAAAATACACCCTATAACAACCTTCCATCAGTTATAAACATTCAAAGAAATGGAAGAATTGATGTTGGAAAGAACGCTCAATTGACGGCTGAGTCTGCAGACAACACAACTCGTGTACTTGTGCAATTGGGATATAATAATACGCAAACTCAGTGGAAAACAAGTATTAATTTAAGCGAAAATAGTGTCTTTAATGTCAATGCAAACGGTCCAATTGCAAACGCAAATTCTCGGGCTGGAATTATGATGCAACAAAATTCTCAAATTAATATTGGGAAAAAGGCGACTATGAATATTAATGCAACGAAAATGACAACGGGAGTTTCCCTAATTTCTATGGGAACCAATTCTCAATTTAATGTTGCTCAAAGTGGTCAATTGGCTATCAATAAAGACGGCGGATCTGGAAGAATATTAGATCTTTCAAACGGATCTAAATTCATAGTTCAAGATCAAGGGGTTGCTAAATTTACTTCCTTTAATGAAGGATTATCAACAAGTTCAATGATTTATGGAGGAAATGGTTCAAACTTTATTATTGGAGATAAAGGAACATTCGAATCTGTAATTAAAAATGGAACTGGAAACCGAAATATGCTTGAATTTGGATCAAATACTGTTTTTCAATTTTCAAATGCACAAAAGGTTGATTTAGACGCACGTGGAAATGCAAATGCCAAGCTTGTAAATATGACGAATCCAGGTACATTTAAAGCAGATATTCAAGCTGTTTCTGCATGGAAGAAAGCTGATTCTGCGAAAGAACAACCTACCTACAATTGGACACCAATGTATGGAGCTAATGTAACGTACAACGGCATTAATACAACGAAAGTAGTTGGGAATAGTGTTACTAAAAAAATTCAAAATGATTTTATTAGTAATTACAGAACTGAGAATTTTTCCAGAGTATTGTATGACTATATTCCTGATGTTGTTATAGGTTTGGACCAACCAAGTGATAATAAGAAAATAGAAACTGGTCAAAAACTGACTGGTGTGGTAAATAACAATGCTGCGATTCTTTTTTACAAAGTGGTTGATGAGAATGATGCGAGTAAAGATGTTTTGTTAACAGAGGCTAAAGTGAATTCTCCAGTAGAAGACGATGATCGGAAGTTCCATACTGTAGCTGATGGAAATGGTAAATTTAGTTTTACATTACCAGACGATGTTGAATTAAAGGCTGGAGAAAAAATCAAAGCCTATGGATGGTTAAACGGAAAAGAGAGTTCTGTCATTCAAACGGTCTTGGATAAAACGCCACCAAGTGGAGAATCTGTCGTTTATAATTCAGCAGTAGATGATCCAGTTCCGGATGCAAGTTTGTTTGTTAAGAATGCAACAGATACGAATCCAGTGCCACAAAATTTTACTTATAAATTTAATACTGAAACTCCACTTGATGTGATTGAAAATGACATGAAAACTGCTGGAGAATATGTAGTGAAAATTGATTTAGCTGATGAGGCTGGAAATACAACAGTAATTTCTTCTAAGTTAGTGGTTCACCCTTATAAGCAATTTATCTTTGGCGATAACTTTGAAACAAAACGTGAAGAAATAAAAAACATGTCAGATACAGAATTGACAAGTTTTATCTTAAGTAAGAGTACTCCGAGTGCTTACAAAGTTTCAAATGGTATAAAAACTGATTTAACCAATTTAATCACCGTTACAGATTTTGGTGGATTAAATAATTATGATTCATTACTACCAAAAGACTATTTTGTTGAATTAACCGTAAAAGCATCAGATTCAGGATTAGCTACAGATCTTTCTACAAAAATTATTGTGAAAGTTGTCAAAAGTATTGGCACGATTACAGCTGAATTTTTAGATGAAAAAGGGAATTCTATACTTGATTCTGTGAATGTTGATGGAATAATTGGTGAAACGGTTGATTTATCAACAAATGATGCAATTAAGGCTGCAATATCAGCTGTTGAACTAAAAAACTACGATTTAAATCAACGACCAGCGAATGAAACAGCTGTTCCAGTGACAAGTGAAGGAACGACAGTCCAGTATCGTTTTAAAGGAATGTTGATCATTAAATCGAAACCAACGGATTTAGATTTTGGAATTAAATCTGTCGGGAACGCAACAACAAAAGTGGATAAAGCAACGTATGATACCCCATTAGTTATATGGGATAATCGAGCGGATTTAACGAGTTGGACTTTAACCGCTCAACTTGAAGATTCCTTGCGAAGTCAAGTTGACACAACAAAAATATTACCAGATGCTATACGCTATAAAGTTGACAGTAAAACGACACTTCCTATTACTGTGAATGATGCTCAACCAATTACCGTACATACCCATGATGCTGCAGGAGAATACAACATCAGTAGTGAGTGGGACAAAGGAAAAACTGGGTTTCAATTGGAAATTCCGGCTGGCGGTGTTCGTAAGTTAGGTGAATACCAAACAACGATTATATGGCAATTGGGAGAAACCCCATAATGCAAGGAGGAAATAGAATGATAACGCAGGTGAAAAAAATAAGTTTATTTCTGCTTCTTTTTCTCTTTGTTGGAGGTTCTTTCACTAGTTTAGGAATAGAAAGTAATGCGGAAGAAAACGGCGGAGTGGTAAAGACAAATGGTGTGGTGGGATTTTATGAAGATTCGAGTTCTTCAGAGGCAACAGTTAATTCATCCACATCAGCGAAAGTCACCAAACCAACTGGGCGATACCCTTCAACAGGGGAATTAGTGAAAAAAAGTCTAAGTATAACAGGGCTGATCCTTCTTTTATTGATTTTGTTGTTCTTTTTATTCAAACGGAAGAAAGAACACGATAAGGGAGGAGAGGCTTAATGAAAAAAAAATCGTTGACTCTTTTTTCAAGTATGGTTTTTACAATGTTGACAGTTTGTTTTCCAGTTAATGTATTGGCGCAAACAGGAAAAGGGACAGTTGATATCGAGGCGAACTATGCGCAACAAGTAGTGGATCCAGAAAATCCTCAAAATAACGTCGATCCAGGAGAAAGCCCAAAAACATCGGGCGATTTACGAATTGATTTTGTTCCACAATTAAATTTTGGTTCAAACAAACTATCGACAAAAGATGAAGTGTATTTTGGAAACGCTCAGTTGTTTCATGGTGAAACAGGTGCGAGAGGAAATTTTGTTCAAGTATCTGATTACCGTGGAACGGGTTCAGGTTGGCTATTACAAGTAAAACAAGAAACGCAATTCAAAAATGAATCCGCGAAGAACAAAGAATTAAAAGGAGCAGTCATTTCATTTGACCAATCTTGGACCAATTCTGTTCGTTCAGCTAATCAAGCCCCAATTGTATCAAAAGACATCGTTCGTATTGATCATATTGGCGAAACCTACAACTTAGCGGAAGCAAAACAAGGAACAGGAGAAGGCACATGGTCCATCGTTTTTGGTGCATCTATTCAGAATAAAAATGATAGAAAAAATACCTTATCACCAAGGATGAAACCAACTGGGGAGCCAGAATTAGATCCGGTGTTTGAAAACAAACCCATCTATAAAAATGAGGCGTTGTCTCTCGCTGTTCCAGGAAATACTAAAAAAGATGCAGTAAACTACCAAACAGTGATAACTTGGATTTTATCCGAGCTACCATAAATAAAAAATTTCAGGAGGAAATGAAAATGAAAAATTCATACAAATTAGCAGGAGCAGCATTATTAGCAGCAGTAGGAGTGGGCTTAACCGTTCCTTCAGTAACAAAAGCAGATCCAAACGTAACATCTAAGGGTAAAGTAGAATTTACACAAGATACAAATGATACAGATACAACAGAAGTTACCCCAGATTCGTCAAATCCTATACCTATTACAGAACCAACAATAAATCCAGATAAAAATCCATTGAAAATAAGATCAGTCACTGATTTGGACTTTGACACTCATGAAATCGTATCAAATGAAACAGCAGGGGATAAAGTATATCCTGCAAAAGCATTTGCAACAACAAAAGTAGGCACAACAGATGCTGTTAAAACGTCTCACTTTGTATCATTCCAAGATATTCGTCAAGATACAGATACAAACTTCCACGCAATTTCAGCAAAAATTACAAAACAATTTACAGCTCCAGCAACAGGAACAGCAGCTGAACGTAAATTAGATGGCGCAACAATTGCCTATAAAAATGCTCATTTAATGACATCGTCAAATCCTGGTACACAACCATCAGCGGCTACTGTAACACCGACATTTACACTAAATGATACAGATACGGCAACTGTTTATACGAATAAAGAAACTGGAAAAGGATACGGTAAATTCAAGTTGGTTTTTGGTGAAGATGGAAATTTAGATGATACAAAAGCGGAAGCATACGATAGTGTAGAATTACATGTTCCTGGAACGAACGTTGTTAAAACAGGACAATATGAAGCAGAAATCACATGGAGTATTGTAGACGCAAACTAATTGATAAATAATCTGAACGATTATTTGATAAGTTTGTCAAATAGGCTATCTGTTCATTTAACATAGTAAATGAACGAAAGTTGGATGAAACAAAAGTCACTGTACTTTTGTTTCATCTTCTTATTCGGATATAAAGGATGGAGCAGAAGTACAGGTTACTTTTGGCCCATCCTTTATATCCGAGTACTATTTTATGGTACATAGATATTTTTGTTAGTAAGAAACATAAAGAAATTGTTTGTTTTAAGAAATAATTGAACCAAAAATAAGTAGTATAAAGAAGCAATTGGTTATGAAAAATAGTAGAAATGAGGACCATGAATATGTTAAAAAAAATGATAAAAATAGGATTCACATTTTTAATAATAATGAGTAGTTTTATTCTAACAAAAGTTGTTGACGCAGCAGAAGATTCAGAGGGTGGGTTTTCATTTGAAGTGATTCGACCAGAAAATCAAAGAAATTCAGAAGTGACCTATTTTGATTTGTTGATGACACCAAATCAAAAACAAACCGTGCAACTAAAATTAAATAATACCTCAGATAAAGAAAGAAAAATTAGTATCAAACTGAATGGGGCGAAAACCAATAGTAATGGTGTCATAGAGTATGGACCAAGTCAGATAAAAGAAGATGCCTCAGTAAAATACAAGTTTACTGATCTTGTCAAAGCGCCAGAAGAAGTGACTCTTGCGCCTCAAAGTAGTCAGCTAGTAGATATTAACATCGCAATGCCAGAGTCATCGATTGAAGGGTATATTTCCGGTGGGATTCAATTACAGGATATCACAGATGAAGGCAAAGAAAGTCAAACAGATCAAGGAATGGTTATTAATAAGTTTGCTTATTTAATTGGTTTTTTATTAAGCGAGTCAGATACGTCAGGAATTAAGCCAGATTTAAAATTCAATAAAGTTTATCCAGGATTAAAAAATTACTCAAATAGTATTTTGGTTAATTTCTCGAATATTACGCCAGTCTATGTTGAAGAAATGACGGTGGATGTTCAGATTATGAAAAAAGATTCAGATGAAGTAATTTATGATTCAAAAAAATCCAATATGCGTATGGCACCGAACACACTGATTGATTTTCCTATTTCTTTAAATGGAGATCGAATGGTCGCTGGTGATTATCGAGCAAAAATTCTTGTTACTGCGAAGGATAATGGGCGTTGGTTATGGGAAGAATCGTTTAAAATTACTGATGAAGAAGCAGATAAGTTTAATGAACAAGATTTAAGTTTGGTTCAGGATAAAGGCATTAACTGGTTATTGATTATTGGCATCGTTGCTGCCGTATTAGTGGTATTGATTTTAATCTATCTGACCATTCGTCTTCTCCGTAAAAAGAAAGAAGAAAAAGAAAAAGCAGCACGCAAAGAACGATTGAAAAAAAGAAAGCAACAAGCAGAAAAATAATTGAAAGAAGGGAGGATAAATAGAGTGGAAATCCTTGATTGGTTTTTTATAATCCTACTATCATTGGCTATTTTAGTACTGATTTGTGCCATCTTTCAATTTTTATCCAGTATATCAAAAAACAAAAAAATAAATGAGTTAATAAAACAGCGGAGTAAAAATAAACGTAAACGCAAAAAAATGATTCGTCAACGTAAAAAATTAGAGAATCAAAGAAAAAAAGAACGGACCCGGGCAATCGTCTTCTTTTTAGTGGGAATTCTAGCAGTTGGAGGAGCGTTTTATAGTCGCTATTATCAATCAATGAATTTAAGTGAAAAAGATTCTACAGCAGTTGTTCAAGGTTATTTATTGAATACCGAAATCAATCGTCAATTAGCTTCAATCGGTAAAGAGGAAAATGAAGAAAAGACAAAAAAAAATATTCAGGAACTTTCTGCTCGTTTAGCTAGCTATGGAGCTAGAAGAGCGGATGGTCGTTTAAGTAAAGACGGTCAATTAATGTTAAATCAGTTATACAAAAATATGAAAGAATTAGGCTTGAATCTGAGTAATCAATCGCTTGACTCTTTAAAAGAGGGAGAAACGCTAGCGGGTTATCAAGAGGACATTAAGAAAATTCAAGCAAATCAAAAGAAAGTATTTGACTATTTCCATGTTGATGAATCTGCACTAAAAGAGAAAAAGTAAGGTCTGAGTCATTAGGATTGGTAAAACAATGAATAAAACCAAGAGAAAATCAACGCAAAAACAATACAAAAAATCAATCAATCGTTCCTCTCTTAAACAAAAGAAAAAACGGCATATAACTGCTAAACAGAAAAAGAAAAAAAGACAACGGCAGTTGTTGAATTTTATGATAGAAATCATAGGAACATTCGCTATTTTTGGACTGCTTGTTTGGGGATTATCACTCATTCTATTTTCGCTTCCGAAAGTGACTGGTTACGGAATGAGCCCAACGTTAAATCACAATGAGCGTTTATTTGTGAATAAAAAAGGAACGATTGAGCGATTTTCATTAGTGTATATGAATGTGCCGAACAAAGGAAATGATCGAGCGATTCGACGTGTCATAGGTTTGCCAGGCGAAGAGGTTTGGTATAAAAATGATCAATTATGGATTGATAACAAGGAAATCAGTGAACGGTTTTTAGCAGAAAAAAAGCAAGAAGCTGCTCAAAATAATGAGCTATTTACTGAAGATTTTTCAACGAAACAGCTATCAACCGACGGAACCTCTAGAATTCCAAAAGGCAAGTTTTTGGTTTTAGGAGATAATCGCTCCTATGCTTCAGATAGCCGATTTTATGGTTATGTGGACGAAAAGGATATTATTGGGAAGGTTAGTATGAGACTATTACCTATTCATAAACTAACAAGTTTCTAACACTGGTTGGATGAAAGAGGTGATTCAGATAAAAGAAAAATCGACAAGGGAATATGAACGTAAACGACTATCAAAAATATCCCCTAATAAAAAGAAGCAACTAAGAAAAAGACGAAAAAAGAAACCGCGCTTAACAGCAGAACAACTCAAGCGAAAAAAACGACAAAAACAATTGAAACAATTAAAGGAATATCTGGTTTTGGGGCTGATTGTTATCGGAATACTCTCCGTTTTATTTACGATGAAAACTCATATTGTAAATGGTGAATCAATGAATCCGACGTTTGATACGAAAGATTGTTTGATTATAAAGAAAACAAAGCAAGTCGCACGCTATGATATTATCACGTTCGATCCAATTGATCCGCCAAATACCTCTTACGTAAAACGTATTATCGGAATGCCTGGTGATCAATTGCAGATCAAAAATAATCAACTCTATCTTTCGGTACCTAGTTTTGAAAAAGCGAAAGAGGATGAATTTTCAGATAGCACCGTGATTCTTTCCTTAACAGAAAAAACAGCGGTCGAGCGCTTGGAAAAGCTAAAAAAAATTCCCAAAGATCATTATCTTGTTATAGGAGACAATCGAGGAAATTCCAAAGATAGTCGAGCATTCGGGTTAATCGAAAAAAAACAAATTGAGGGGAAAGTTCTCATGCGCTATTTCCCGTTTACTAAAGCGGGAATTGTGCATTAAAAAGGAGTAGTCTATGAAAAAAGAAAGTAAGCAAATTCGCAGCACGATTCTCTATGGAAGCAGCTGTTTTTTGCTTCCTATTTTAATTATAGCCGTGGTCTATGGCCTACACGGTATTTATCCAGGGAGTACCACCCATACATTATTAGCGAGTGACGCGTATTCTCAATATAGTAATTTTTATGCGAATTTTGGACAAGTATTAAAAGGAAATGGGAGCATTTTTTATTCTTGGAATGGCTCATTAGGGTTAAATTATTGGGCGTTTTTGTCCTATTATTTAGGGGGGATTTTTCCGCCGTTAGTTGTTTTCTTTAATCAGCAACAAATACCAGAGTTTTTATACTGCTTAACCTTACTAAAAATTGGCTGTTTAGGTTTATCTTTTGGTATTTTTTCACTCCATACATTTAAATTACCGAAATGGGCGCAATTGATTTTAGCTACTTCGTATGCTTTGATGTCTTATGTGGTTGCATTTTCAGAAATTTTAATGTGGTTTGATGGGTTGATTTATCTACCATTAATTATTTTAGGAATCAATCGTTTGTTAGAAAAAAAGAAGCCGATGCTCTTATTTATTAGTTACTTTCTTTTATTCATCTCTAATTATTATATCGCATTTATGGTAGGACTATTTTCCTTTTTCTATGCGATTGTTCGAGTGATGATGAATAAAAAAAGTTATTTAAAGCAATTACCTATGTATTTAATTACCTCCTTGTTGGCAGGGGGCGCTTCGATGGTGATGATTTTACCCATGGTTTTAGACTTAAGGAATAATGGCGAGTCCTTATCAGAGGTTTCTAGCTTTTTTACAGCAGCAACAGGTCCTTTTGATTTAGTCATTAAAAATATGATTGGCGTTTATGATTCAACCAAATATGGCTCTATTCCTTTTATCTATGTGGGGTTACTTCCACTTATTTTTTGTCTTTTTTATTTTGTAACAATAAAAGTTTCGTTAAAAGATAAACTGAGCTACGGAAGTCTTTTTCTATTATTAATTATCAGTTTTTATATTGAACCATTCAATTTACTTTGGCAAGGATTTCATTCACCGAATATGTTTTTATTCCGGTTTAGTTTTTTGTTTTCCTTTCTAGTGGTAATGCTTGCAGGATACGGACTAGAGAAATTTGAGAGAAGCGATTTTGATTGCTTGACGACCATCGTATTGTCTATAATGGGGCTAGTTACAGTGATTTATGTATTGACAAGAAAAGAAGCCTATGATTATTTGACAGGCGTTTCTTTTATTCTCACGTTACTTTTCTTACTAGCCTATTTATTTTTCTTTTATTTTTATCAAAAACGTATGATTCCTAGCAAAGGAATGGTTGGTTTGATTCTTATTTTGATTAGTTTAGAATGTGGATTAAATACATATGGGATTGTGGAGGGCATTTCAGAAGAATGGCATTATCCTTCAAGAGAAGTGTATGATGCTTCAGCAGAAGATATTGAAACGTTAGTTCAACAGACCAAAGAGGCGAATGACTTTTTCTATCGTTTGGAAAACAACGATCGTAAATCGTTGAATGATAGTTTTCGTTTTGATTATAATGGCTTAGCAATGTTTTCTTCGGTTCGAAATCGTCATTCATCTATTTATTTAGATGCATTAGGGTATCGTTCAACAGGAACCAATTTGAACATTTCCTACAATAATAATACTTTGTTGATGGAGCCGATTATTGGGATGAAATATAATTTGTCCAAACAACCTGTGAATAAATTTGGCTATAAGGAAGTCGGGAGAAGTGGCGAATTTTATTTGTATGAAAATGCCTATACGATGCCGCTAGGAATTTTGACCGATGACTTTATTTATGAAGAAGATGCGGTTCAAACACAAGCCACGTTACTCAATCATTTGGCAGGAACGAATGAAAATTTCTTTAGTTTTAAAGAAATGAAGCAACTTTCTCAGAAAAATATAAAAGAAAGTCAGGAAAAAATTAATACGACAACAGTTGTAACCTATGAACCGGAAAAGTGGCAAGAACCGATGGAAATAGAGTGGGAGGCTGAGATACCTGCTGGAAAACAAGCTTATATCAGTATTTACCCAACAGATTATATTTTATTGGGAAAAACGCAGTTAACGTTAGAAGTAAATGGACAAAAAATAAAATCAGGTATGAATGCCACAGGACAATATTATTCTCTAGGCTATTTCGATAAACCAACGACACTTACGTTTAAAACCATCTTTTCAGGATTGGGAGAGAAAAATAGCGTAGAGATGGTTGCGCCAGATCTTGCATTGCTGGATACTGATAAATATACAAAGAGCTATAAAAAATTAGCAAAAAAAGGTGTCGAGTTAGTGACTGATGGACGGAAAGTAAGTGGAAAAGTTGATCTTCAAGAAGATCAGGTCCTTTTGACGAGCATTCCTTATGATAGGGGCTGGACTGCTTATGTGGATGGAAAAAAAGTAACGATGCCTATTTTTAAAGAAGCCTTTTTGACGTTACCATTAACAAAAGGGAAACACGAGGTAAAATTTGTGTTCTTACCGGAAGGGTTTAAGATGGGTATCATGTTAAGTCTTGGTTGTCTTGGTTTATTTGCATTTTATACGCTTCATTTACGTAAAAAGGAAAGTGAAGATTAAATCCGATGGCACAGATTGATGTTTTATGGAATAAAGTAAAAAAAAGTATTTAAGTGATAAAAAAGTTAATAGGGTACTATTTAAAAAGTAAGTAATAAATCAAATAAATCAATAAGAATATAGTAGGAATCATTTGAAGTCGAAGTGAAACTACTTAATTTTCTGATTCATTTATTTGATTTATAGCTTATTTTTTTGATTAACAAGTAAGCAAATAGGTTAGGACAAATTTTATGGCAGTTGGGGCAAAACTTTTAGGTTCGAGAACCGAGTAAATACGGTGCAACATCAACTTATTTCATTCCCTGTGCTACATACGGTTTGTTCGGATTTAAAAGTGTATGGAAAGTGTCGTAAAAGAAGACAAAATTCAGCTAAATTTAACATTTAAATTCGTTATGATAGTGACATAAGAGAAATAACAAACAAGGAGGTGAAAGACATGAATTTGGACTATGAAAATGAACCAATCGACCCTTTTCTTAACGAATTGTCTTTGATTTTTGAAAGTGAAGAACTACGGTGGGAAATGAATTATAGAGAAACGTACGATTATACAAAAACTACTTATTTAGATAGCTATATTGATTCAATGAATGAATAATAAAGAAGAAAAGGTGGAATTAACAATGAGTTTATTAAAATCAGCAGTAAAATACAGTGCAGCCAAAACAGTAACGGATAAAGCGTTGGGGAAAGGTGTTCTTTCCAGTGTTGCAGCAGCTTCAATAGTGCAAAAAAGTAATGCTCGCGGCAAAGCTCGGAGAAATCATTCGCATAGATAGAAATAGAAAAGTAATATTAAAAAAATAATTTTAGAAAGTAGATGGATATTATGACAACATTAGTAGAATTTTGGAAAGATATGTTTAGATGGAATTATACAGCAACAAGAAAGCAATATTGGATTCCAACAATCGTTTACAGTATTCTTTATAATATTTTGTTTTACAGTACTGGCCTAACCCTAACAGGAATTTCTTATCTTGAAATTATCAATATGAACCCTGTTGTTAGTCTACTTGGTCTTGCACTATTTATTGCTCAAATTACACTAACTGCCCGTCGTTTACATGATACGAATCGTTCTGCTGCTTGGATTTTGATTGGGTTATTACCAGTAATTGGCTGGATTATATTAGTTGTAATGCTTTGCCAACCTGCTAAAAAAGAAGGAACAAAAGAGTTCTCATTATTGCTTAATCAATCTTTATGATTTGCTAGTAATAGTGAAGCAATGGAACGGATATAAAGAAGGTGATTTTATGAAGAGAATAGGGGTTGAAACGAATCAAGCCTTGAAACAAGTTGGCCAAATTTTAAAATGGTTAGATGTAACAGAAAAAAATATTGATTTAGCTATGGAGGAGCCTTCAAGTTGGGCAATAAAAAAATGGGTTGCTGAAAAAAAAGCCATTACTGAAATAAAAAAAGTAATGGTTAGAATTGGTAAGTATGATTATTTTGAGGATGATGAATTAAATGATTTTGAAAAATACATGCAATATATTGTCATGTAAATTAAGACTAGTCATCATTTCTAGCTCATATCTGAAGCTACAGAGAATTAGCTAGAGAACAATCGATATATCATGACATCATAATTTATTGTAGTAAGAAAGAAGGGATAAAAAAATGACAAATACAGAAGGAAAAGAAATGTTAATCCTTAGCAAAATGTCAAGTGTACTAAGGGATTCAGAGATTGAAATTGAGATGTTAGAAATAAAAGAACCAGAAGAAACTTTAGCATTAAAGAAATGGCTCGTCGATAAAAGAGCATTACATGAAATAAAATATCTAGCAAATAGAGCGGGAACCTATAATAATTATCGTGAAAATGAGCTGGATGATATTGAAACGTGTCTAAATCAGAGTTTAGATAATAAAAAATAACTTTCTAATAGAAAAAAAAGAATTCTGTCGTAACGTTTAATTAGCTAACACTCATGATTGAATAAAATTATTTTGATAATAACAAGTTAAAACAAGCCATAAATTACTCGTAGTTTAGTGATTTTGGCTTTTTTTTTGCAAAATTTGATTATTAATTTATGGTTTTTAGTTAAATGAGTCTCATTTTGTTTCATTTATTGTCTAGTAACTACTTTCTAGTAACGAATAAAGTAGTATAATAGAAATTACTTATGTATTCTTTAGAAAAAAACAAATTACTTAAGGAGAATAAGAAAGAAGAAGGAAGGTTGTTAATGATGAAAAAATGTACTAATTGTCAAACACAAAATAGTGATGATTCTAATTTTTGTGATCAATGCGGGAAGCCGCTTGCTGCAAAAGAAAATTTAGGGGAGCAACAGGGAAATTCTGCTGTAAATGAAACCCGAACAAAAGACGTGAAAAAGAGACAACCTTTGTGGATTGGGCTGATTGTGGTTGCTATAGGAATTATTTTAGCAATTTTCATTTTTATCGCTTTTAAACCTAGCAATAATCAGGAGTCAGCTTCAAAAAGTGTTCAATCAAGTACGAAGGTCTCAACTAAGTCGACAAAAGAAGAGCAAAGCCAAACTCAAGCTCAAGCTACTACAAATGCCAAGGATTCAAAAGAAACTGTAGCGACTAAAGAAGAAGTTGAAAACTATGATGCAATCATTAAAGAAGCAAAAGAGTTGAATATAGAAGGAAAATATAAAGAATCTGAATTAAAATTAGCGGCTATTCCAGTTAGCGCTCTAGGAAAATCAGAATATGCGACAATCAAAGAAGCTGCTGAAAAATTAACTAATTCAAATAACGAAGGACTTCAAAAACAAAAAGAAGCTACTACTTCTAATGCCACTCAAACACAAACAGCATCTGCGTCCACCACTTTTGTTGGAGATTTGGCGAAGTGGGCGAATACCTATACTTTTTATTATTCCCAGGACGGGCAGAAACAAAGTCGCTTGACGATTGCGGCCAATGGAGGCATTACTCAAAGTAATTACGATGGGACGCAATATTTTGGTCACGCAACAATCGAAAATAGTTCAGGCAGCATGTTAAGTTATAATACAGATACTCAATATCCGTTCCGTATGCCAAGCACTAAAATGATTAATGCCAATGTTGCTATCACGATTCAATGGGACAACGGTGGCGGAAGTCAGGTTTTATATGGCTATTTATCCTATTCTTCTCGTTTAGCTTTAACCGATGGTTTGAATAAAGGCGGTGGCGTAAACGAAGTTTGGGTTACGTATTAATGTTTAAGTAGTGCAACAAAGATAAACTCAAAAAGCAATTATATTTTTTATCAATTAAATTAGCGACAATAATTAAGACACTTATTTTTCTGTTTATCTGAAAAAGAGTGTCTTAATTCGTTTTCATCTTTCTTTTATACTTAGCTTGTAAATAAGAGAAGGGAATGATAAATGTGACAAGTTGGTTAGAGATATCTGGAAAAACAGTAGTGGTAACGGGCGGCTCTTCGGGGATTGGAAAAGTAATTGTTTCTGAATTATTAGCACAAAATGTAAACGTCATCAATTTGGACATTCATGAAGATGAAATAAATCATGAACAATTATTTTTTGTAAAAACGGACGTAACGAAACGGGATCAAGTAGAACAGGCAATCAAGTCAGGTTGTGATAAATTCGGGACAATCGATGGGGTCGTCAATAATGCAGGAATCAATATTCCACGGTTATTGATTGATCCGAAAGAGCCTCATGGCAAATATGAATTATCTGATGAAACATTCGATAGAATGGTAGCGATTAATGAGAAAGGGCTGTTTTTGGTTGCTCAAACAGTGGGGCGGATATTAGTTGAAAAAAAAGCAGGCGTAATCATCAACATGTCGTCTGAATGTGGTCTAGAAGGTTCCGAAGGACAAAGTTGTTATGCCGCAACAAAAGCAGCAGTCAACGGATTTACTCGTTCTTGGGCTAAGGAATTAGGAAAATACAATGTACGTGTTGTCGGTATCGCACCTGGAATTATGGAGGAAACGGGATTAAGAACGCTTGAATATGAAACTGCCTTATCGTACACGCGGGGAATCACAGTAGAAAAATTAAGAGCCGGTTATGTCAACTCAAGTGCGACACCATTAGGAAGAAGCGGTAAATTGTCTGAAGTCGCTGATTTAGTTTGTTTCTATTTGTCTAATCGAGCGAGCTATATTACGGGTGTGACAACAAATGTTGCTGGAGGAAAAACAAGAGGATAAAACAAGGTAGAGGGGGGAAGAGGTGTTAGTTAATCGTTGGTATCAAATCTTAAATACATTATTACTTTCGCAAACGGTATCGTTAAGTGAACTTTGCCAAAAAACAGGTTTTAGTAAACATAAAATTAAAAGTAGTGTAGAAATGATCAATGATCAACTAACTAATATTGCTGAAATCAAACAATTAAATGACGAATTTCAATTACAGATTATTGATTCGCAGCAATTTACGTTGGTGATGGCTGGAACGCTAAAAAGAGAAAGTGACTTTAATTCATCGTCCAAACGAATTGCTTTTGTTATCAACAAGTTATTAGCGCATGAATATGTGATTATTGATGATTTGGCTGAGGAGACCGGTGTCAGCAGTAGTACGATGAAAAAAGATATTAAGGAATTGAAATTCATTTTGCAAGAATATGAAATGGCGCTTCATGGTGTAACTAATAAAGGGCTACAAATCACAGGAAATGAAGTCAATATTCGTTTGTTGCTTATCAATCATGTCTTTGATTTTTTTCCAGATTTTTTTGCTCAAAGTCAAAATGTAGACGAGGTATTATTTTCCTTTTGTGAATCTTTGGGAGTTGACCAAATCAATGCAGCGTTATTAAAAAAGAGCTTATTGGTTTCTCTCAAGCGCATGGATCAAAAACAAACCATTGCAACTAAGTTTTTATTTTATCCTAATGAGGCTATAGATAGAAAACAGGTAGAGGAATTGTTTTTTGAAATCGAATTATTATTTGAACGAACCTTGAGTAATAGTGAAAAAGAATTTATTCAGTATCCTTTATACATCAATAATTTTAAACAAATCAGTCTGAAAGAAGTAGATCAAATCCAATTGCAAACAGTTTTTTATGAAATGATGGAGGCTGTTCAAAACGAATATTTTATTGAAATTGATAAAGATTTACTCTTCAATGAGTTGAAATTTCATTTAATGATGTTGATGAATCGTTTGTTATTTTACAGTAAACCGACGGATATTTTTCTAAACGAATTTTCTATGAGCTATCCATTTGCCTATAAAATCGCAAGTGTTGCAATGGGACAATTGGGAAAAATCATTCATCGAGAACCTTCTAAAACAGAAATTAGTTACTTAGCCATTTATTTCGAATTATTTTTGCAGAAAAAATATCAAGTGAATAAGCAAACTGTGGCGATTGTTGCCAATGTTAGTGCAGGTGTGATTGCGTTAATCAAGCAACAAGTTCGAGATGTTATTGGTAAAGAAACCGAGATTGTTCAGTATTCGGAAGAACAAGCATTAAAAACAAACTTTGATGTCTATTCCCTTGTTTTTTCGACAATTCCCTTGGACCAGCAAGTCACAAGTACGGTAGTTATCAGAATCGCTAATCTTTTTAATGGATTGGTTTTAAACAATGACTGGCTGAATTTATATACAACAAATGCTGTGAGTTTATCTCAGCAACCAATTTACCTAAAAAAACTGAATGAAGCTGAAAATTATGAAACGAATCTAGCAGAAATGATAGGTATTTTAGAGCAACAAGCTTTAGTTGATCAAGAATTTAGGACTAGAATTGAAAAGTTAGATCGAAAAAAAGCAAATTTTTATCATAATAAAATTGCTTTTCCACATACAATCAATCAAAAAAATGATCAAATTGTTCTATTTATCGCAACTTCTAAAAAAGAAATTAGTTTTCAGCAAGAAAAAATTCAAGCGATTATTTTATTGGCTATTCCAGAAACAGTCTCAGGGGAAATGGAAACGGAGCTATTAGTTTTATATGATTTTATTTTTAAAATAATGGAAAATGAATCACTTAAACAACAGTTACTAGCTGTCGATAGTACCCAAGAATTGATCAAAATGCTTAAAACAGGAGGAATTATCTAATGCATCCATATATTATCATTGCACTTGTTATTGTTGGTGCTTATATTTTACAAATCGTCTTTAGTTTAAAACAAATTCGTCATTTTAATGAATCATATAGCAGACTTCGAAGACAAGGAAAAGTGGCTATCGGCAAAAGACCTGGGAAAATTCGAGCAGGAACTATTTCTATGTTTGCGCTAGATGAACAAGGAACAATCCTTGATGCATTGACGATGCAAGGGGTGACCGTTGCCGCAAAATTTAAGGCAAAAAAACAATATGTTGGTACAAATATTACTGATTTGACCCAAAAACACCCATTAGTGACAAAAGAAAACAAGCTAGTTAGTGCATCAATGCTAAATGCCAAAGAAATTTACATCAAAGTCATGAACCAAGACTATACCGAAGAAAGTTCATTATCACCGTTTACAATGCTAAAAATGGAAACGACTTATTACGCTCAAAAAATGAAAAGTAAACTTTTGAAATCTGAATAGAAAATAGAAAAAGTGAGGAGTAAATTTTATGAATATTATTGTTGAATTAGCTGATGGTTTTATGAAGTTGTTTTCAACGGGAGCAGAAACATTTATCAGTTGGATGACAGGGATTGTTCCTTTAGTTTTGATGTTATTAGTAGCAATGAATGCATTAATCGCAATTATTGGTGAGGAAAAAATTACCCACATTGCTCAAGCCTCAACTAAAAATCCGATTTCCAGATATATGATTATGCCGTTTCTCTCAGCGTTTATGTTAGGAAATCCTATGAGTCATACGATGGGCCGTTTTTTACCAGAGTTTTACAAGCCAAGTTTTTCTGCGTCAATCATGCAATTTAATCACACCAGTAACGGGATTTTTCCTCATATCAATCCAGGTGAGTTATTTGTTTGGATGGGAATTGCTCAAGGAATTCAAGAGTTAGGACTCAATCAAACCGAATTGGCGATTCGCTACCTACTTGTTGGACTTGTTATGAATGCAGTTGGTGGCTGGGTCACCGATTTTACCACAACCTATGTAAGTAAACAACAAGGTGTGACGTTAAGTAAAACAATCGATATTAAAGAATAGTTAGTGGAAAAAGGATAGGAGGAAAGAAAATGACTAAATATCAAAGTATTATTGTGCATAAAGGGGCTGGCGGTTTTGGTGGACCTCTATTAATCACACCGACTGCAGAAAAAAATAAATTTATCTATATTACAGGTGGTGGAGAAAGACCAACGATTGTGGATCGAATCGAAGAATTGACAGGTATGGAGTCTGTTAATGCGTTCAAAACCACGATTCCTGATGAAGAAGTAGCGTTAGCAATCGTTGACTGTGGTGGGACTTTACGTTGTGGAATTTATCCTAAAAAGGGAATTCCAACGATTAATATTGTGGCGACAGGGAAAAGCGGCCCTCTTGCCAAATATATTTCAGAAGATATTTATGTTTCTGCGGTAACCAATGATCAGATTCAATTATATGAAACAGGAACACAAGAAGAACCAACTGTGCAAGCGCAAAAGTCCGAAGAACCGAAGCAAACGACTTATGAAATCGATAAAAAAATAACTGAACAGCGAGCTGAAAAAGGTAGTATTATTGCAAAAATAGGTATGGGTGCTGGGAAAGTAGTAGCGATTTTTAATCAAGCCGCAAGAGAAAGCGTTCAAACCATGATTAATACCGTGATTCCATTCATGGCTTTTGTTTCCTTATTAATCGGGATTATTCAAGGCTCTGGAATCGGTGATATGTTTGCAAAAGCAATGGCCCCACTAGCTGGAAATATTATCGGTTTGATGATAATCGGATTTATTTGTTCCTTACCATTTTTATCGCCATTATTAGGACCAGGAGCTGTAATCAGTCAAATTATTGGTACATTAATTGGGGTTGAAATTGGAAAAGGAAACATTCCGCCACAGTATGCGTTACCAGCCTTATTTGCAATCAATACTCAAAATGGTTGTGATTTTATTCCTGTTAGTTTGGGTTTAATGGAAGCTGATGTTGAAACGGTAGAAGTAGGCGTACCATCAGTTCTTTATTCAAGGTTTTTAAATGGTTTGCCACGTGTGGTTGTTGCTTGGATTGCTAGTTTTGGTTTATATAGTTAAAAATAATAGGAGGAATGAAAATGTGTATTTTTAAAACAAAAGTTAAAGGAATCGGAGCAGAAGCCGCTCTTTTTGCAGATGAAAAAATGATTATTCTATTTGGAGAAGCCGCACCAGATGGATTGGTAGAATATTGTTATAATATTGAGGTCAACGATTTAGAAAAAGAAATTGCTAAAGGAATGACCTTGTTGATTGACCAAAAGCCTTTTAAAATTACAGCTGTCGGAAATGTAGTGAATCAGAATTTGAGTACGTTAGGACATATTACAATCAAATTTGATGGATCTATTGCTCCGGAATTACCAGGAACTTTGTATGTAGAAGAAAAAGAAATTCCGCCAATTGCTGTCGAATCAGTTGTTGAAATTAAGTAAAAAAATCAGTAAATAGGCTGAAATTCTCTGGAAATTATTTCTAATTTTTAGCGAATTTCAGCTTATTTTTATTTTTCATGATTGTTCTGTTATTTGTCGCTTGTTGCGATTCGATAGGGTATTGAGTCTACCTAATTCTTGGAGTTAAACACCTTTTGACCCAACCTCCTTAGCTATCATCTAATTTTTTATTAAATTTACTTGTATTTAAAAGCAAACGCTTTAAATAAAGAGTAAACTTATTCTATAAATAACAGTATTAAGGGAAGAAAGTAGGTTCAAATGAAAAAAAGAGCGGTATTGATTATTCACGGATTCGGTGGGAATGAGGAGGAAATCCTATATTTGCATAAGCACTTGGAAGCCGAGAATGTAGCTTCTTTCTGGATTCGTTTGACTGGACATGATGGGGATAAAAAAAGTTTTTCAAAAGCAACTTACCAACATTGGATTGCTGATGTTGAAAGAAAATTAGCTGAACTAGAGCAAGAATATGAAGCGATTACTTGTATTGGCTTTTCGATGGGTGGTTTGTTAACAATTCAAGTGGCTGATCGTCAATCAGTGGATCAACTGATTTTATGCAATACGCCAATCTATTTGTATAATTTGAGCGTTATAACCAAGGATGTAGTGGCTAGTGTTGTTTACAAAAAAAAGGAACTTCTGGAGTACTATTTTGATTCAGCAACAGAAACGTCAATCAATGCTTGCTTGGAATTTCTCTCTTTACTGTATCGAACTAAAAAAAAATTAAAGAAAAAAATTCAGTGGAAAAATAAGAAAAAGATTCTTGTTTTACAGAATAGAACAGATGAGACGACTTATTATAAAAGCGCCTATTACTTAGCGAAGCATAGTAATGCTCAAGTAACTTTGAAGCTTTACGAAGGCGGTAGACACCAACTTTTTTTAGGAGAGAATAAGGAATTGGTAGTTGCGGATATTGAAACATTTATTCTTTCTTAAAGTATTACAATACCTACTGAGGTCAAATGATGCTTAGTAGGTATTTTTTTATTCGACTAATTAGATATAAATTAAGTGATTGATTTTTTCTGTTTCCTGAAAGTCCGTTTTTCACTTGATTTATAAGGAATTTTTTTTAAATCAGTGCAATTTAATAGAAACGTTTTTATTAATGGTTTACTTTATTCTTGCCTTTTTTTGGGATAAATGGTGAAATAATTTAAAGAAAACGCTTGCTTTTTGCTTTACTCGCATGTATAATCGTTTTTGTAGAAACGTTTCACTGAATCGGTTTTTGAAAGGAGATAACTAAACAATGGTTAAAACACCTGATAGAGAGGGATTTTGTATATGAAAAAGCTAAAAGAAATTTATGAGCAAAGGCAGCTTCATTGGATGGTTTTGCCAGGTGTCGCATTTATGATTGTTTTTAATTATATTCCCATTTATGGCATTATTATTGCTTTTAAAAATTATACAGTTGTTGATACGATTTCAACAGCTCCATGGGTTGGATTAGAAAATTTTCGCATTATATGGCAAGATAGTTTCTTTTGGGAAGCGGTACGTAACACCTTAGCTATTAGTTTGATGAAATTATTTTTAGGTTTTTCTATCCCTATCATTTTAGCTATTATGATTTTTGAGATGAATGATGGTAAATTGAAGAAATTTATCCAAACAGTTTCTTATATTCCTCATTTTCTGTCTTGGATCGTTTTAGGTGGGATGTTGATTTCTTGGTTGTCAACCAACGGTTTTTTTAATCAATTATTAATGTCGGTTGGTTTAATGGAAAAAGGAACCAATCATTTGCTTGAAGCGAATCAATATTGGTGGATTGCAGTACTTTCGGATCTTTGGAAAGAAGTCGGTTGGGGAACGATCCTTTACTTAGCAGGGATGTCACGAATCGATCCGACTTTTTACGAAGCTGCAAGAATGGATGGAGCAAGTAAATTGACACAAATTCGTTCAATTACAATACCATTATTGACTCCGATTATTTCGTTGAATTTAATCTTGAATGTTAGTGGTATTTTAGGTTCAAATTTGGATCAAACATTAGTATTGATGAATTCTCAGAATCAAAATAAATCAGAAGTTATCAATTCATTTGTATACAAGATGGGGATTACGCAAGGAGATTTCTCTTATGCTACAGCAGTTGGTCTAGGAGTTGCGGTCATTTCAGTCATTCTACTGGTTATAACAGATCGTGTAACTAGAAAAATGAATAATGGGAATTCGGTTATCTTATAGGAGGAGATTTAAGTGATAAAAAGGAAAACGCAAGAAAATAGATGGTTTTATTTTTTTAATACACTTATTTTGATTCTATTTTCATTATTGATTATTATTCCAATTTGGAATATTTTAGTTTCATCGGTTTCGTCAGGTTCTGGGCTAGCTGAAAATGGCTTGGTCTTGTGGCCAAAGGGGTTCACTTTAGAAAACTATCGTAAAGTTCTTTCAGATGAAAGTATTCCAAGAGCGTTTATGATTTCAGTTTTAAAAACAGTTATTGGTGCATTGACTCATACATTGTTCTGTGCCGTTGTGGCATATGGCTTAAGTAAGTCTCGTCTGATTGGTCGAAATATTTATACAACACTAGGCGTTATTACTATGTATTTCAGTGGTGGGATGATCCCTACTTACTTACTGATCAAATCATTAGGTTTGTTAGACTCATTCTGGGTATATATTATTCCAGCACTATTCAGTTATTATGATGTCGTTATTCTAATGAATTTCTTCCGTGAGGTACCTCCTTCATTAGAGGAATCAGCAAAAATCGACGGAGCAAGTGAGTTACAAATTTTTTCTAAAATTTTCTTACCACTAACAAAACCAGCTTTAGCAACAATCATTTTGTTTAACGGAGTTGGTCAATGGAATGATTTCATGACAACAAAATTATATATCACAAAACAATCTCTCTATCCATTGCAAATGAAAATATATGAAATCATTGTTCAGTCTAATCTAAGTTCAATGACAGAAAGTGGTAGTACCGATTATGTGGTACAAGCCACAACACGAGGTGTTCAACTAGCGACGATTGTTATTACGACAGTACCGATTTTAATTATTTATCCATTATTACAAAAACACTTTATCGGCGGTATGATGGCCGGTGCAGTAAAAGAATAGAAAGAGGGATATCATGAAAAAATTAGTAGGCGGTTTATTGGCAGCAACAGCAATTTTTAGTTTGGCAGCATGTGGTGGTTCGAAAGATTCGGCAAAATCAGATTTTTCAATCAAAGATCGTTATGAATTAGATGCAAAAACACCAGCATGGAAGCTTGATACTAAGAAAGAAACAACTAAGATTAAGTGGTATATCAATTCTCCATGGACGACCTTACCTTTTGGTAAAGACGAAACAACAGCTAAAATCAAAAAAGATTTAAATATCGATGTTGAGTTTATTTCAGGAGATGATTCAAAATTAAACGCATTGATTTCTAGTGGTGATATGCCAGACATCGTCACTCTAACTGACAAAACAAGTCAAGCGGCTGTCAAAGCGGATACTTGGGCTTATTCACTGAATGATTTAGCAAAAGATTATGATCCTTATTTATTAGATGTAGTAACTGAAGGAACATTTAAATGGTTTGAACTTGAAGATGGCAAAACATATGGTTATCCTAATTATTCAAATACAGAAGCAGATTACGAAAGTGGAAATGTCCCAGTAAATGATAACTTTGTTATTCGTGAAGACGTTTATGAAGCACTTGGTAAACCAGATGTTTCTACACAAGAAAATTTTGTTAAAGTTATGAAGCAAATCAAAGAAAAATATCCTGATTTGACACCAATGGGCTTTACAACAGTTAGTGAAGGAGCTCCTTCTGGTCCTTTCTCTGATAAATTACAAGATTTCCTAGGTGTTCCATTAGAAGATAAAGATGGCAAATTTTACGATCGTACGTTAGATGATGAATATATTTCTTGGTTAAAAACGTTCAATCAAGTGTATCGTGATGGCAATATGAGTGACGATAGCTTTACAGATGATGGTCCAACTTATGATGAAAAAGTAAAACAAGGACAATATGCAACGATTTTAGTTTCTGGTACAAGTGGTCAAGGTGGTAATTTTACTGAATTTACTAAAAACACTGGCTCACGCTATATCGCTATTGATGGACCTGCAAGTACATCTGGACGTGAAGCAACAATGAATGCAACAGGGATTTCAGGTTGGTTGATTAATTATGTCAGTAAAAATGCTACTGATCCAGCTAAAGTGACACAATTATTCACTTACTTGATCGATGAAGAAGGACAAATTTTAACTAAATTTGGTATTGAAGGCGTTACGTATGAATATAATAAGGATGGGAAAATCGATTACCTCGAGTCTGTTAAGGAAATGGAAAAAAATGACAACGATGCGTACAACAAAAAGTATGGTATTAGTCGCTTCAATTACTTTAATAATGACCGCGTCAATGAATTAAAAGTTAAAACTGAAACATCATTAACTCAACCACAAGAGTGGGGTGAAGGGAAATTATATCCTCATTTTGTTATTGAAAATACAGATCCAGATGCTGGTACAGCAGAAGCTCGTTCAAATACAGCGATTAAGACAAAACGTGATGGAACAATCATTTCCTTGATTCGTTCAAAAGATGAAAAAGCATTCGACTCAACACTTTCTGATTTTGAAAAATTCTTAGACTCAAACAAATGGGATGACGTAAAAGATGTTAAAACTGAAAAAATGGCTGAAAACCGTAAAAAACTTGAGTAATCATCTATAGAAAGGAAGGGAAGAGGAAAGAGAATGTAACAATGATCTTTCCTCTTTTAAAATTATTATGAATAAACTATTTTCTTATGAAGGTTGGTACTATCGTGTCTTTTCATTTATGGCAGATCTAATTATTTTGAGTTTCTTGTTTTTAGTGCCTGCATTAACGATTATTATGAGTGGTCCTGCTTTGATTGCTCTTTACCAAACAATCGATCAACTATATAAAGAAAAAGATATCCCTATTTGGCGGAGCTATTCTCAGACTTTTATTGCCAATATCAAACGTGGTTTACTTTTAGAAGGTCTTATTATTGGCTATAGTGCAGGTATCGGTTTATTCATTTTTGGATTAATGTCAGTCACGTCTTACTTTAGTATCCTAGTTGTGATTTTAACAAGTTTGGCTGCGTTATTTCTAACTGTTTTTATTGTATTATTTTGCTTATTTTCTGCTTCAATCAAAGAAACAGCACATGAAACAATGTACGCATTATTAAGCAATACAGCGAATGCAATTATTCTATTGACTATTCCACTTTTAGTTTTTGTTGTACTGAATAAGGTCAATATTTTCTTGTTTCTGTGTCTAGGTGTTTCAGGTTTTGTCTTATTGCAAGTCATATTTTTTAACAAAGTATTAGCAAAGGACCAAGAAAATAATGAGTGAAGCAATGATGAATATGATTACTTATTGGCAAAAGGTAAAAAAAGAAATCAATCAGATTCCACTTGAATTCTCAAGAAAAAAAATAAATTATCCAATGAATGAAGTGGACGTTTATACGATTCAATTTCAAAGTTTATATAATGAAACTATTTTTGGCTATTTATTATTACCAAAAGGGAAGTGCAATCTCCCTATCGTGATCGACTATCTCGGTTATATGAATGCGATTCAAGAACCGTTTCATTTTGCTCATTGGACGGCGGTCGGTTGTGGTTGTTTAGTGATCGACAATCGGGATCAAGGCGGTCGAACGAAAGATTCTCATCCTTATGAAACAACTGATCATAAAGCACCGTTTGGCAGAGGGATCTTAAAAAAAGAAGATTTTTATATGAAACGTCTGCTTTCTGATAGTTTGCGAGCAGTGGAAGTTGTCAATAGATTGCCAGAGATCGATCAACAACGAGTTATTCTCAGAGGTGGTTCGCAAGGTGGAGGAATTGCTTTATTAGTCAATGCGTTGACTGACTATCCAATTTTTGCGACATTTGCAGATGTTCCCAGTCATTCAAATATTCCCCATCGAATCAAAATGAAAACCGGTAGTTATCATGTAATTCAGGAATATATTGAACAATTTCCTGAGAAAAAAGTAGAAGTTCTTAAAGCGATGGCTTATTTTGATCTTAAAAATATTGCACAGGAAGTTACAGGACCTATTTTTACTTCTGTAGGAAGCAAAGATACTGTCTGCCCGATGGAAGATTTTCTTGTAAGTTATAAGCAGATTTCTGGAGCTAAGCAATTGATGATTTATTTAAATAAAGGTCATGGTGGAGGCGAAGGAAAGCAAATCCGCAGAGAAATGGGAATGATTCAAAAATTGTTACAAGGGAGTTAGAAAAGATGAAAATCGCCACCTATAATTTGCGTGTTGATACAGATTACGACCAGGATTGGCAGTGGAAGTATCGCGCAGATAAAGTTTTGGCTTTGATTAACTATCATGATTGGGACCTATTTGGTGTTCAAGAAATCCGTCCTACACAGGTAGCTGATTTGACTACATTAACAAAATATACATCACTGACAGTTGAACGTGATGGAGATGGCCAGGGTGAAGGGATTGGAATTTATTTCAAGCCAACGATTTTTTCACTAATAGAATCAGGTTCTTTTTGGCTATCATTGACACCAGAGGAACCTAGTATTCATCCAGAAGCAGAGTATTCTCGCCTTTGTCTATGGGCAATTTTAAAAAATCAGCAAGGACAAACGTTCTTGATTATCAACACTCATTTGGATAATGTTTCAGAAACAGCCCGTTATGAAGGCATGAAAGTAATCATTGATCGTTTAGCAGAAAAAATTACTTCTCATCCAACGATTCTGATGGGCGATTTGAATGCTGAACCAAATGAACGGATTCATCCGTATCTCGAAAAATTATTTGTGAATGTAAAAGAACATTCTCAAGAAGGTCATTACGGACCCAAAGGCTCATATCAGAATTTTGATTATACGATGGCTTGGGATCAATTAGAAGAAATTGATTATCTCTATACTAAAGGATTTTTTACACAAAAAACTAGTTGTTTAACGGATTCTTGTGACGGACGTTTTCCTTCCGATCATTTTCCGTTGGAAGCTGAATTACTAATTGAAGAATAAAGGTGGATTTTTTAATGGAAGCGAAGAAATTAAATGAATTATTAGAACAAATGACAATCGATGAAAAAATAGGTCAGCTACTTCAATTAGCGGCAGAATTTTATTCTGAAAAAGCCGAAGAAAAGACAGGTCCCATGTCAAATCTAGGATTAACGCATGAAGATATCAATAATGCTGGAACAACATTGGGAATTTCGGGTGCAAAAGAAGCGATTCGTGTACAAAAAGAATATATGGAAAATAATCGTTTAGGAATACCAACGATTTTAATGGCGGATATCATTCATGGTTTCCGTACGATTTTCCCGATTCCTTTAGGATTAGGTAGTTCATGGGATATAGAAGTTGCTGAAAAAGTAGCTGAAGTTTCGGCAAAAGAAGCAGCCGTTTCTGGTTTACATGTAACCTTTTCACCAATGGTCGATTTAGTTCGTGATCCTCGTTGGGGACGCGTGATGGAATCAACAGGAGAAGATCCATTTTTAAACAGTCGTTTTGCGGAAGCTTTTGTAAAAGGGTATCAAGGAGATGATTTACAAAATGATTTCTTCCGTGTAGCCGCTTGTGTGAAGCATTTTGCTGCATATGGCGCAGCGATTGGTGGTCGTGATTACAATACAGTAAATATGTCAGAAAGACAATTACGTGATAGCTATTTACCAGGATACAAAGCAGCATTAGATGCGGGAGCTAAATTGGTGATGACTTCATTTAATACCGTTGATGGAGTTCCAGCAACTGGAAATAAA
The DNA here is from genome assembly GCF_054871725.1 of Enterococcus sp. LJL99. Taxonomy (NCBI): domain Bacteria; kingdom Bacillati; phylum Bacillota; class Bacilli; order Lactobacillales; family Enterococcaceae; genus Enterococcus; species Enterococcus sp. LJL99. Next base: position 110,224 of record NZ_JBTXLT010000007.1, on the reverse strand, counting down.
TGGTTGTTTAGAGATGTCTTAAGAAAAGAATTTGGCTTTGAAGGTGTCGTTATTTCTGACTGGGGTGCTGTGATTGAATTGATTGCTCATGGTGTGGCTGAAGATAAGAAACAAGCAGCTGAACTTGCCCTTAAAGCGGGTGTCGATATTGAAATGATGACAACTTGTTATACAGAAAACTTAAAAGAATTAATCGAAGAAAAAGTGATAGACGAAGCATTATTAGATGAAGCAGTTTTACGTATATTAACATTGAAAAATGATTTAGGTTTATTTGAAAATCCACATCGAGGAGCAGATGCTGCCTTAGAAAAAGAAGTTATTTTATCTAATGAACATCGTGAAGCGGCAAGAGACGTTGCGAGAAAGTCGATTGTCCTGTTGAAAAATGAAGACATTTTACCATTAGTGAAAACAGAAAAAGTAGCTATTATTGGGCCTGCAGCCAACTCAGATGATGTCTTAGGTGTTTGGTCTTGGCAAGGGAAAAAAGAAGAAGCTGTTTCATTAGTTGCTGGAGCAAAAGAGTTGAAAGCAGAATATGTAACAGGTAAAGAAGCATTTGATTATTTTGCACCAAGTCAAGCAGCCATCGACGAAGCTATTGCTTTAGCAAAAATAGTTGATAAAGTAGTCTTAGCATTAGGAGAAGAAGATTGGATGAGTGGTGAAGCTTCAAGCCGTAGTGATATCCGTTTACCGCAAGCACAATTAGATTTGTTTAAAGCAATTCATGAAGTCAACGATAATATTATTGTTACTTTATACAATGGTCGTCCGTTAGATTTACAAGGAATCGATGAAGCGAAAGCGATTGTTGAAGCTTGGTTCCCTGGAACAGAAGGTGGCGCTGCTTTAGCTGAAATTTTATATGGTGACTATAACCCAAGTGGTCGTTTAAGTATGTCATTCCCAGAAACAGTCGGACAAATTCCTGTTTACTATAACTATGACAATACAGGTAGACCCTATAAACCAGATCCAAACGAAAAATATGTAAGTAAATATTTAGATGTATCAAATTATGCCAAATATCCATTTGGTTTTGGGTTAAGCTATAGTACATTTGCATATACGGATTTTGTACTTGATACGAACGAATTAAAACCTGATGGAGCGATTCAAGTCTCTGTTACGATTGAAAACAAATCTGAGATAGCTGGAGAAGAAACTGTTCAACTGTATATTCGTGATAAAGTCGGCGAAGTGGTTCGTCCAGTTAAAGAATTAAAAGGCTTTAAAAAAGTCCGCTTAGCTGCACATGAGAAAAAGACAGTTAACTTTACAATTACGGAAGAACTTTTACGTTATGTTCATAGTGATCAAACATTTACAAGCGATAGCGGAATATTCGAAGTAATGGTTGGTTCAAGTAGTGTAGCTGTACAAACAGAAAACTTTAAATTAGTGAAATAGAGATAGGGAGATTTAGATGACTCATAAAAAACGAACATTTAAAAATAATGGAACGATTGTCTCGTTTTTAGAGACAGGAGACCTTTACGACATTCAAAATCAAGAAATAATGATCAATCAATTACACGGAAATGCCCTTGATGGTAGTTGTAACCAATTATATTTAAGAATCCATGATGAAAATGGCATTCACAGTACACCGATGATTGGTTCAAATTCGGCAAGTGCCTTCCATTCGAGTGACGAGCGCTTAGCTTGGCTAGGTGAATTTTTAGGTGTTTCCTATCAAGTGGACTTTCTATTGGCGCCTTCTGGTATTTGGTTCTGGCAAGTGAGCTTAAAAGGTTCTGGTCAAAAAGTAGATGTAATCTATGGACAAGATATCGGAAATGCAACGCAAGGTGCCGTTCAGGCGAATGAAGCTTATATGTCTCAATATGTGGATCATCACATCACCAAAGAAGATGGCACGATCGTTGTGTCTTCTAGACAAAATCAACCACAAAATGGAAAATTCCCGGTGGTTGAACAAGGAAGTTTAAATCATCTAGTTGGTTTTTCTACCGATGGGTATCAATTCTTTGGACGTGAATACAAAGAAACCAACCAACCGAAAGCACTGAGCCAAGAAACGTTAGCAAATGAAGTGTATCAATATGAATTTGCCTATATTGCTTTACAAACAGAGCAATATAATCTAACAGAGAAGGAAACAGTTGTGGTCTTCTATGGCGCAACAGTTGCCAATCAAGAATCAGTGATTAAAGCACCACTTGTTCCTAAAGCAGAAATTCAAAAAAGTTATGATGCGTTAAAATTCTCAGAATTATCTACTGAAAAAGTGGTAAGTACAAAACAATTAGGAGTGCCTTTAACAGGAAAATCGTTGACGGATGAAGAACGTAATTCATTATTTCCACAACAAAACTTAGTTGAAAAAGTGGCTGGTAAAGTGGTCTCGTTCTTTACAGATGATTATCACCATGTTGTGCTTAAAGAAAAAGAAGTTGCGATGGAACGTGCTCATGGTCATATTCTTTTAAGTGGAACAGATTTAACTGTTGATAAACCGTTGTTAAGTACAACTGTTTATATGTACGGATTATTCAATTCTCAAATCGTATTAGGAAATACGAGCATGAATAAATTAATGAGCAATAGTCGTAATTCATTGAATATTATGAAACAGTCTGGGCAACGAATTTATCTTAAAGAAGGAAACAAATGGCGAATTTTAACAATGCCATCTGCTTTTGAAATGGGATTAAACTCAGCGACATGGTATTACAAATTAGAGAATGATATAATCAAAGTTGTAACGTTTACATTGTGCGATACAAAAGAAATCCATACAGTTGTAACAAGTCAAAATGGGGTTAATTACACGTTTGCTATCACGAACCAATTAGTGATGAATGGCGAAGAAGAGAATCCAACCTATGAAATCAGTAAAGAAGCTGAATTAGTAACGGTAAAAGCAAACAATCGTTCTGTGATTCATGAAGAATATCCTGATTTGACCTATTATTTCTCATTAGATAAACCTTTTGAGATAACGGATGAGCGTCTATTCTTATCAAGCCAATCATCAGAAGTGTTAACAACGTTTGTGATTGAAGAACAAGCAGCATTTTCAATGCACATCCAAGGAACGCTAACTGGAGCAGCTTATCAAAATGTAGCAACAACACAAGAAGCTGAGAACAATCATTATGTGACGTATATTAATAGTTTACTGAATAATTTCCAATTAACACATGAAAAAGAATCAGTAGCTTCAATGAATGTCTTATCTCGTTGGTATACGCATAATATGTTAGTCCATTACTTGTCTCCACATGGATTGGAACAGTATGGCGGAGCTGCTTGGGGAACACGTGATGTTTCGCAAGGACCGACTGAATTCTTCTTTGCTGTAAATAAACCAGAGATTGTACGTTCAATCATTAAAAATGTTTATGCGAATCAGTTTGAAAATGATGGAAATTGGCCACAATGGTTTATGTTCGATCGTTATGAAAAACAAAAAGCGGATGAAAGTCACGGAGATGTGATTGTTTGGCCGATGAAAATTGTTGCCGATTATTTGGCTAAAACAAAAGACTTTAGTATTTTAGATGAAAAAATTCCTTATACTAATCGTGAAACATTCTTAAAAACGGATCAAACTTATACGTTATTTGATCATGTCAAAAAAGAGATTCAATTTATTGAAGATAACTTTTTGGAAGGAACTTACCTGTCTTGTTACAGTGATGGCGATTGGGATGATACGTTACAGCCATACGACAGTAAATTAAAAACCTACATGGCAAGTAGTTGGACCGTTGCATTGACTTATCAAGTGGTCAACAAATTAGCTAGTTTACTGAAAGAAGTAGATCAAGCATATGGTGATCATTTAGCTGAATTAGCGCAAAATATCAAAAAAGATTTTGAAAAATACATTTTATCTGGTGAAACGATTCCTGGTTTTGTTTATATGGAAGATACAGAACATGTGGAAAAAATGATTCATCCATCAGATCAAAAAACAGGGATTCAATATCGTTTATTACCGATGACTCGTAGTATGATTGCTGAATTATTGACGGCTGAACAAGTGGAGCATCATTATGCGATTATTAAAAAGCATTTACAATTCCCCGATGGCGTTCGTTTGATGAATCGTCCTGCGACTTATAATGGCGGTGTCAGCACAAACTTCAAACGTGCTGAACAAGCAGCAAACTTTGGTCGTGAGATTGGTTTACAATACGTACACGCGCATATTCGTTTTACTGAAGCGATGGCTAAAATAGGCAAAACGGATGAGACATGGCGCGCTTTGAATGTAATCAATCCGATTCAAATCAAAGAGCATGTTGATAATGCTGAAATTCGCCAAGCAAATGTGTATTTCAGTAGTTCAGACGGTGATTTTAAAACACGTTATGATGCGCAAGAGAACTTCGCTAAATTAAAAGATGGCAGTGTTGGGGTAAAAGGCGGCTGGCGTATTTATTCTAGCGGACCAGGAATCTATTTAAATCAATTATTAACAAATGTTCTAGGAATTCGTGAAGATTCTGAACGAGTAATTTTTGATCCAGTGTTACCAAGCGAGTTAGATGGCTTGGAAATGACATACCAGTTGGCGGGCAAAGATGTTCAGATGACCTTCCACTTAAATACGAATCAAGCTCAGATTGTCATTAATGGGAAAGAAGTATCTGTAGCACGTGAAGAAAATCCTTACCGATCTGGTGGCTTAATCGTTGCGCAAGAAGAATTAGTGAACATTTTAAATGAAAAGGAAAATAAATTAGAAATTTATTGTTAGGAGATGAGGGGACATGGTAGGAATTAAAGAAATTGCAAAAAGAGCAGGTGTATCAATCTCGACTGTTTCTTATGCATTGAATGGTAGTCCAAAAGTTACAGAAGCAACTAGAGAAAAAATACAAGCAATTGCCGATGAATTGGATTACGTTCCTAACATGGCTGCTCGGACGTTGAAACGAAAACAAACCAATATAATTGGTGTCTATCTCGCTGATTATGGCGGTAGTTTTTATGGCGAACTATTAGATGGAATCAAAAAGGGTTTAGAGATTCATGATTATGAAATGATCGTTTGTAGCGGGAATAAATCACATTTGTTTATTCCCGAACGAATGATTGATGGAGCGATTGTTTTAGATTGGACGTTTAAAAATAAAGAAATCAATCAATTTGCGGATCGTGGTCATTATTTAGTCATCTTAGATCGCTTGATTTCGCATCAAAATATTCGTAAAGTCTTATTAGACAATAAAGGCGGAGCAACATTAGCAATCGAAAAAGCAGTTGCTTGTAACACGAAAAAAATGTTTTTGATTTCAGGTCCAGAAAAAGGTTACGATAGTCAAGAACGATTGAAAGCAAGTACCAAAGAATTAGAACTTTTCGGGATTGATTACGAAGTTATTTCAGGAGATTTTACAGAACCATCTGGCTATCTGGCAGCGAAAGCAATTATGGAAAAACAACCGACGTTACCAGTCGATATTTTTGCACTGAATGATGAAATGGCGATTGGTGTCTATAAATATTTTAAAGAAACACCTTATGAAATAGGAAAAGACATTCGCTTAATCGGTTTTGATAATATTGAAATTAGTACTTTTGTGCAACCGAGATTAGCAACAATTTCTTATTCAAAACAACGTTGGGGAATGTTAGCTGCTGAAAAAATCATTCAATTGATCAACGGAGAAGAAACAGAAGATGAACACATATACACTAGCTTTATTGAGGGTGGATCGTTTTCTGAAAGGGATGGGATTTAATGACTATTGCACGAATGAGCTTTCGTTCGCAGGTATTAGGAAAAGGAACAAGTTTAAACATTTATTTACCAGAAAATATGACGAGAGATACACCTGTAATGTATTTACTTCATGGTTATTCCGATGATTGTAATGCTTGGTTAGATGCTACTTCTTTAGCGCGTTTTGCTGGAGATTATCCATTTATGATTGTTATGCCTCAAGTGGAGCTTAGCTATTATACCAACATGGCATATGGGGATGATTATTGGGATTTTATTGCGATTGAACTACCTCAAAGAATCAAAGAATGGTATGGAGTAAAAAGTGATCCTGCTAAAACATTTGTAGCAGGACTTTCAATGGGTGGCTATGGCGCCTTTAAGTGGGGCATGCAAGCGCCAGAGAAATTTCGAGCAGCTGCTTCGATGTCAGGTGCGTTAGATATTGTTTCTTTGTGGGAACGAGATCAAAGCCGAAACAAATCATTTGGACTTGTTTTTGGTGATATCGCTCATTTATCAGCGAGTACAGATAATCTTTTCCAACTATTTTCTGATAAATTAAAAACAGAACAGGCGCCTGCTTTCTTGCAAATTTGTGGAACAGAAGATTTTCTTTACGAAGATAATCAAACGTTTAAAAAGAAAGCAACCGATGCGTTGGCGAATTTCACATATGAAGAAGGACCCGGAGGACATACTTGGGAATTTTGGAATCAAGAAATTCAAAGAGTTTTAGCTTTTTTCGCAGAATTCCTTGAAAAATAGTTCATCGTTTAAATAATTGAAGGTTACAGAATTTGCGTTTCAAGTTCTTGTAATCTTCAATTATTTTTTTTTATTTTACTGAAGGGTTTATTTTTTCGTAAAAATAGTTTCTATTCTCACTGTTATAGTGGAGTAACTGGACGAAACAATAGTTCGGTTACAAAACAAGCCTATTTTATTCCAAACGAAAAATTTTTTTCTAACCATGCAACCAAAGGGCATTTTATTAACTCTAATATATGTAATACTAAAAAGGGATGGGGGTATAGAATTGTTAGACAATGTTTTGTTAGTGAAGCAAGCACAGCGGGGAAACCATGAAGCGTTTATTCAATTAATTCAATCTTATGAAAAAGTACTTTATAATATGGCTTATCGTTTTTTGCATAATGAACAAGATGTAGCAGATGTTTTGCAAGAAACGGTTTTAAGTGCTTATCAAAATATAGAAAAGGTGAAAAAACCTCAGTATTTTAATACTTGGATTGGTAAAATCTTGATTAATCAATGCAAAAAAATGATTGAAGTAAAAGAAAAAGAAGAAAGTAAGATACTTCGATCAGTCAAAGAAAATATAATATTCGAACAGTTTTCCATTAACCAAATGGTAAAAACAATGGATTCAATTTATCAGATACCGATTGTACTGTATTATTATGTTGGTTTTTCGGTCAAAGAAATTAGTGAAATACTTTGTGAGCCCGTAGGGACAATCAAATCAAGATTATTTAGGGGACGTGAATTATTGAAAAGGGAATATGATTATTTTGAAGGAGACGAAAAATAATGGAAAAATTTGAAGTGAAATTAAAAAAAGAGTTACAAAAAGAGCGGGAAATTTCTCATGAAAGTCGTCTAGCGCTTAACGAAGCTTATGGAAAAATAAATCAAATGAAAAGAAAACATAGAAAAAAACGAATTCTACCATGGCTAATTATTGCAGCTGTTATTTCTTTAGTTATAGCTTTCACTCCTATTAGTAACGCAATGAGTAATTTCTTTCGATTTGGTAAATTTACTTCTGAAAATTTAAAAGAACAAGGAGTCATTGTTGAACAAAATGTGGAATCAAAAAATCAAGAGTTGACAGTAAGCTTAAAAGAAGTTTACGCTACAAAAAATGAATTAGGTATCCATGTTCAAATTAAACTTCCTAAGAATTCGATTCTTCAAAGTAAAGAAGAAAGAGATTATTTAATGTATTTTGCAATAAAAAATGGAGATGGCACGTATCTAGCAGATTTTAAAACAAATTTATCAGAAAATAAAGAGATAGCTGCTTTTCCTCATGTGATCAGACCTACTTCTTATTTTGATAAAGAAGCAAATACAATCGATTTGGAATATGGGTTAGAGTATGAAGGGGAAAACTTACCCATATTAGAAAATGCAGTGATTGAAATCACTCAAATTCAGTCAATGAACAAGATACCTATCGATCCACAAGCAACAGGTGAGCAAGTTCTTGATTTTGATGTTCAATCTGTTTCAGGAGAATGGGAGTTACCGATTGAAACAAGTGATATAAAACAATTTAATGAGGTTTCTTTTTTACCAACAGATGATGAATGGAAAGGTAAAGTTGAAGGCACAGAGCTTCCGACGTCATTTATTGTGACGTTTAGTGAAGAAGAGGTGCCAGACATGAATCATAGAATTGATGAAAACTTTATTTCTGTAACGATAGATGGCAGAGAAGAACAATTTGTGAGTAAAATGTTCACGGATGTTACAAAAGATGGGAAGAATTATCATCAAATGACTTTTGATTATAACGCGTATAATATTACCGATAAAGTGACTATACATTTGGGAGCGACAGAAATAGTATTAGAAAAAAATTAAGTTACAGAGAGTGTCAAATTGAAGCGAAAGTATTAAGCTAAAAAAGTAGATACCGAGATTTTTATTGAATTATGTTGTTTGTTCTGTATTAGAAACTAAAATAAATGGGCTTATTTTTGAGAAAAATCGAACGGATAGTAGGCTATATTTTTGGCATATCACAAAAATCATTTTTTTGAGGAGGTTGTTATGCTAAAAATATACCGCTTAGGCAGTGAACTAAACCGTTTTGGAAAAATAGTTCTTCGATTTATATTACTCTGATAAAATAATCAAAAAGGAGGAGTAATAATGAGTAAAACGAGAGAAATTGTATCTTATTTAGTTATTATCTATGTATCTATTAGTGTGGCAAATCATGCATTAACATTATTACATAAATAGGATGTCAATGTTTGGATGAATCGAATTGTTTGTGTTGCTGTTGCTGCATTAGTAGGTGGCGTACTAGGCTACTTTTTATTACTTAAAAAGAACAGACGCTAGTTTAGTGATCTTTGATCAATTAAGGAGCTGGTTGATTTGTTCTTAGTTATGAACGTGAAAACGAAAATTGTATTGATACAACTTAAGTAAGTATCATGTTTTATTTCTTTAATTAAGCCGAAAAGGTAATCGAAAATTGATTGCCTTTTTTTATGTTAAAATAATAAATATTGGAGGAGATAAAAATGAAAGAGTATGAAAAAGCACTGATGTCTTATATCGAAGCAACAAATTCCCATAAGTTTGATAATGTAGAAAAATGCTTATCATCAAATGCTGTTTATTTTTTTTCAGATAAAAAATGCCAGAGCACAAAAGATATTCGCTCATACTTTGAAAATGCATGGAACATTATTGTGAATGAAAAGTATGAAGTGAGTGAGGTAGAATGGATAATTGTTACAGAAGAAGTAGCTACTTGTATCTATAATTATAAGTATTCAGGATTTATAGAAAATAAGTTTGTTGAAGGTGGAGGAAAAGCCACCAATATTTTTGTAAAAGAAAATTCGAATTGGTTACTTTTGCATGAACATTTAAGTAACTGATAATTTTTTTATCAAATAAAAGAAAACGAACCTAAGAAAATTTCGAATTATGGAGAGCTTTAGAGACAAAAATACACCAAGAAAAAGAAAAACAGCAGAGTTTGCAGCCTCTACTGTTGAAATGACGACTAAAACCATAAGAATCTTTATCAAATTGAAAGAAATTTCAAAAACTGTCTAGAAATTCTTACAAAAATTAGGTACAATAAAGAAGCTAGTGCTACGGCATTAGTAATCAGGCAACTTGGATAGAGAGGGTCTACTTTCTATTCAGGGCTTCATTTGCTAGGTGGTGCTAGTGAATGAAGTGCCTATTTATTTTTTCTTGACTGTTCGTTCATACAGTCAATTTCTTTTTCTCAGTGATTCTAGGATAGAAAACGATAGAAAACAAAAAAACGAGTACAGCTTTCTGCACTCGTTCACACAATAGGTATACTAAAGAAACTTCTTTTTTTCTGGTTTATGCTGGAAACGAGTAGAGAATTGATATGCACAAAAAGAAAATAGTTTCTTAAATATACTATTGGCATAATTGATAAGCAGGGTCTACTGTTAATCAAGACTTTATCCGTTGGTTGGTGACCAAACGCTAAAGCGCCAATGATTGATTTACTTGTTAAAAGAGGCGGATTCTTAATTACTTTAGAATGAAAGGAAAATCTGCTCTTTTGTTTGTTATTTCTATCCTATGGATATAAGTATACATAAAAAACGGACGATTAACAACAAAAAAACGACAATTAATCATTAAATAACAACAAAAAGTCGTTACTTATATATAAGATAAAATAACAAAAAAATTTAATTGAGAAGTAGGAAATAATCATGTTAAATGAAAAAGAAGGACAATGAATTTGCCATAAGTATAAGTATAAGTATAAGTAGTCTGTTTGGGATTAGTCTAGGAATGATTTTTGGACTATTCTTAGATAACTTGGCACTAGGATTACTGATAGGTATTGTATTAGATTTAAGTATCGGATTAATGATAGGTGTGTGTTTCAAAAAGGATGGTAAAGGTAGGGAACTATGAAAAAATGGTAACAAATGAAAAAATCAATTATTTAAGTTATATTGTTTGTTTTCTAGTTGGTACTATTGATAATTAGACTAACTAGATTCGTTTTCTCTTATGTGGTTTAGTTTATTATATTATTTCCTATTCAAAAACGATTAGTAAAAAAGAATGTTATTGTTATAAAGGTTGAAAAATATGATGTACAAGGGAAGCAAAGAAACTCTTTGATTACAACATGCACTCCCTTTCAGTCGAAAGACTGCCGGATAAGCGACACTCTATCATAAATTAATACAACGTGACTATGAACAAAATTTTTGATTGATATTGAATATCAAGAACGACAAATAAAAAGTTCCGATTTTTACTAAAAAGCTACTAAGAAAGGTGAAAGAAAATAAAGTTAAGTATGATATACTAATCAATGTAGAAAGTTTTAGGCAGTTGGCTAATTCCAAAAGAAATGGGGGGATGCCTTATGTTGATTTGTTGCTTTACTCCCAGAAAGGAATAAGTTTGACTGTTTATGAAGCATTGATGTTTGTGGCAGCATTCGCAACATTAGTTTTTCATATCAGTAGTAAGAACAACAAAAAATAGACTGTCTCAACTTTGGTAGGTTGACAATCTATTTTTTTAGATTATTAATTTAAAGTACCGCTTTGAACGGTTTACACAATAGAGGTATGTTAGCGCATATCTCTATTTTTGTTATCATTATAATATTTTTTTAATAAATTAGCGAACAAAATAAGTTGATTTATTAGGGCGGATTATATAATGAATTTAGCCACTTAGGAAAATAAAAACAATTAGTAATAGTAATGAATGTTAAAAATGAAAGGAAGGTAATTATGATACATATAACGGTAAGCACACAGGATTATCAAGTGTTAGAATTTTATAAAAAATATGGATTCAATGTTTTTGGAAAATTGATTAATGCCCTTTTTGATGGAACAACTAAATACTATTTTGAAAAGGTGTTAAGGTAATGACAAAAGCAATCTGTAAAGAAGAATTATAATGTGACAGTTCACAGAGATATACAAATGCTATCTTCAGTGAAGATAAAACAAAGCAAGAAGCTATTGAATACTTAATTAGCCAAGCTTATGCGATACAAGCAGAAAATACTTTTGGTAGTATTGCCTATTGCGCTAAAAAGTACATGCAACAACCAGAAATCAAGAGAAAAAGAAAGCGTAAATGGCAATTGAAACAAGACTACATTCAAGGGTATTTAATTGGTTTGGATAGTATTTTTAGAAAACAAGTAATAACCAATGGCTATGAATTAGCACTTCAACTACCTGAAGTTGTAGAGAATCATATAGAAGACTTGGGGCTTGTTACAGGAAAAGATACCTCTCACAAGATAAAAGACATCGAAGCTTATTATTCAGGATATCAAGAAGGTATGAAATTTAAGAACCATGATCAAATAAGTATTTAACGACGGTTTTTGATAATGGGAAAAAATTACAGATAGACTAAATCTTACTAACTAATTATATATGATATAATTAGTTAGTAAGAAATTTTAAAAAGGAGTCAGATTTAAATGAAAAAATGATTGGAACATTTGTACTTTTTTCATTTTTGTTAGTAGGTTGTACAAAAGGGTCTGTAACAAATTCGGAAGATTCTAGTAGTAAAGAGAAAGAATCTTCAACAAAAATATCTAGTTCAGAAAAAAAGAAGGACTCAACAACTTATAGTTCTACTTCAGAATCAACTATTACGTCGTCGTTTAAACAACAATCAAGCAATAGTGATGAAGAATCATTGCCAATAGAACAAAGCGAAGAGAGTGAATTAAGTTTAGAGGATTATTATTATAGTTTTATAAATGATGTTCGACAAAAACAAATTGACTATATAAATTCTATTGAAGATCCTCATGTGAAACAGTCTGTTCAATCTAGTCTTTCAGCGGCAATATCGGCTTCTAATGGTTTACGACTAGAACATCCTGAAGATGCAGAAATCATAGATAATGCGCTTCAAAGAGTACTTTATTACGAACAATAATTTAAAAAACTTTTTACGCTAATATGCGTAAAGAGTTTTTTTATTTCGATAATTTTTAGAAACATGAAAATATAGATAATCAACATTTTAAATAAAAGCAAGGTGTGCATTATGGGTATACCTCGATACACAAAAATAGAACGCTGCAATAGCAACTTTTAAAGTGTGTATTTAGCATGTATAATTAATGAAATTGGGGGTGTGCGTATATTTCCACAAACAGGTGAGGTTGTCATGAAGTGGCTACTATTTGTCGGTATAGCAATAATATTACTAGTATTTTTATTTGTGTTTGTCAATCGAAAAAAAGGTGATAAAGAAAAACCAACTACAATAGAGAATTTGAACACGACAGAAGAACTTAAAAATGAAGACAAAAATAACGAAGACTAAATCGTTCTACTTTAAAATTTCACAATCTTTTTGAGGTGAAAAATGAGGGATACCAGTGGGTGTTTAGGTAGGCCAATTGGAAATCACAAAGTAAGCCCACCAATCACTTGACTGGTGGGTACCTTTTTATAATCGGGATTATGTTAGCTAAGGAGTTAAATAACTAAGGGTTTGGTAGTTTTAAGATTAATACATTTCATAGTAAAACACTGATATAATTAATCTAGCAAAATGAGTAACTTAAAGGAGATAGACATGAAAATTGATAATTATAATAAAACTACGGATAGAGAAATGCTGTTAAAACTAGTCTCGAGACTTTCTTCAGTGACTCTTCCTGAAGGCGTCACTGAAGAAAGCTTTAAAGAAAAACAGGCATGTTTAATGGAAAAGGATTTAGAAAAAGAATCCAATACTATTCTAGTAGTAAAAGAAGGTCAAAATATTATTGCTTTTCTTCAGTTAGAACCCGATGTTGATTGGATTAGCGGAGAAAAATATGGCTACATTTCTAGGATTGTCGTTAGTGAGTCTGTGGAAGGAAAAGGACTGGGAAAAAAATTAATGACTTTAGCTGAAGAATGGGCAATAGAAAATGGCTATTTTGCAGTTGGTCTCAATGTATTCTCCCAAAATACTAGAGCACTTGGACTTTACGAAAGTATGGGGTACAAAACAGAAACACTAAAAATGATGAAAAGATTTTAGTATAAATTTTAAAAGTACGAGTGAACTACTACTTTCCATTACTGACGGAAATAAACTACTTGTTATAATGCGATTTATGTAAAGTAGATTAAAATTAACAATTCTATTGTATCATTATTTGAGGACTAATGTCCGACTTTAAAAGCGGAGAACTGCACCTACTTTTTGTAGGTGTCTTTCTTTTGACTAGAATTGCAGAATTGACTTTTTAAAAATTGTTAATTATCGATTATCTAAAACGAACGATAATGAATCATCAAAAGATTCATTATTTTTAATTGGAGTTCCATTTATACTTTTTTTAATTCTCATGTATGCTCCCTTTTTAGATAGTATCTTACAAAAAAAGTACATACTGGTAATTTTAATCACTTAATTGTATTATAGATTTAAATTGAAAGATAGCTTTTAGAAACAAAAAAATAGAGAAAAGTGAGGATATATAATGGCGATAAAACCTATAGATTTGAACAAAGCATATCGTCTTTTACAAGTGGGACCTACTACTATGATTTCGGCTAAAACATTGGAAAACAAGCATTTACACGACAACTAATTGAAAACAGTGGTTATTATGTAGTCAATATTCCAACTGCTAAACAGATGGAAACAGTCCTCTATGTCGGAGAGCATAGTGCTAAAAATATAGATAACAATACAGATAACAAGCTTAAAAATATTCTGATTTTTTTGATAAAAAATTTAAGCTTCCTTTAGTCGAGGGATGTGCAGGTTAGTTAATTTGGAAAATCATACCTAACGAACAAAATGAACAAGAACATGATTTATTCATGGGAGAAATTGTTGGGGCTTAGAGTGATGATAGAGTATTTAGTAATGGACACTGAATTTTTGATGATGCACCTGATGAATTGCGTACTGTACATTATGTATCAGGTGGTCAGTTTTACACAATAGGTAATGGTAAAAAATATGATCACGGACCCGGTATAGACTAGATGAAACTATTGCTTATATAATTTCATCTACTAATTAGTAGATCCTTATTAGGTTAAACTATTATCCTATGATTTTTTATTTAGCATTATATATAAATGATAAGGAGAAATACTATGAGCAATTTAAATAAATATGGGTTGTTAAATTCACTTTTAGGTATTATTAATAATTACGATGAAGACGATTCTAGGGTAATAATTGCAAAGTATTTTTTGAAACATTTTGATAAATTAGATGAAATTAATATTTTTGATGCCGCAGCTGAATGTTATGTTACTAGAACATCCATTCGACGCTTTGCTAAGTTTATTGGTTTTGATAACTTTCGCCATTTAAAAAAAGAACCTGAGCAATATAATTATTATATAAATTTCGATGAAAGAGATAGTTATCCTGACTATCTAGCAGATCAAATATCTGAAATGGCGATTAATCTAAAAAGTCAAAATAAAAAAGAAATTCATGATATTGCCAATGCTATGATAAATTCTCGAGAAATTGTTTTTTTAATATCTGATATTTATGGATCTAGATGTTTAGAATTCCAAAAAGAGATGATTTATTCGGGGAAAATGGTTCGAATCGTTGCTTACAATTTTTCTGAAAGTAAAATTCTTAAAAGAATAGAACCTAATGATTTGATAATAGTCATTTCTGTTTTAGGGAATTTTACGTATCAAGTAGCTGATTTGATTAACAGTATTGAATGCTCGAAAGCTATCATAACATCTATGGATGATGGGAACGTTTTAAAAGAGTATGATTTGGTTTTTCCTGTGGTAAAAGTAGGCAACCTAAATAGTAAAACAGTTTATCATACTTTAGCAATTGAATACTATTTAGATGTAATTTATCATGAATATAGAAATCAGTTAAGAAAAAAAGGGACATAAATTGCTCCTTTTTTTTATTTTGTATTTGTTAATATATAAATGAATTCGAATTTAAAATCTGCAGATAAAACAATACCTTAGCAAGGAGGTTTTTCTATGTTAAATACGGAATTAAGTAAAGAGATACTATCTGGTTTTGGTGGTCAAGAGAACATTCTATTTGCGACTCATTGTGCAACTCGACTACGTTTAACGATAAAAGACGAAAGTAAAGTCGACGAATCCTTGATAAAGAGGATAAAAGGAGTATTAGGACTAGTTAAAAATGAAAATGAGTATCAAGTAATTATTGGTACAAATGTGAGTGCTGTATATTTAGAATTTAGTAAGTTAGGCAACTTTGGACACAATGATACCTCTGGTAATAAAGCTGTTCAAAATGATGTACCTAATAAGAAAGAGAAAAAGAATTATTATTTGATTGCGACGGATTTCATTGCTGGAACAGTTTTACCATCTCTTCCAATTATTGTTGCCGGTGGGATGATGAGTGCTGTTTTGGTGATGTGTAGAACATTTTTTAACCTATCAACAGAAACCGGAACTTATATTGTGTTAAATTCAATATATACTGCAGCTTTTTCATTTTTACCAATTTTTATTGGCTATAATGCTGCTAAAAAGTTAACAATAAACCCAATGCTCGGTGCACTGCTTGGTGCTGTATTAGTTTCGCCAGATATCAATGGGGTAAATAATCTTGAATTTCTTGGTATACCCGTAACCACTGCGAATTACTCTAGTACTATTTTGCCAGTAATTTTTGGAGTCTTATTTATGGCTATTGTTTATAAACCTCTAGATAAATATATTCCGAAAGAAATAAAATTCTTTTTGGTGCCATTGTTAACAATGATTATCACTGTACCAGTGACGTTATTATTCTTAGCGCCTATTGGAACATGGTTAGGCCACTTGATTGGAATAGGTCTACTTTGGTTAAATACAAATCTTGGATGGCTATCGGTAGGAGTCATCGGGGCCGCATCTGCAGTTTTGGTTTTTACAGGAACAGGAACAGGGTTGTATGCAGCTATTTTCTTAGCTTTCTCAGAGAACGGTTTTGAAAATTTCATTATGCCAGGAATGCTGGCTGGTAACCTTGCTATTGGTGGCGCGGCAATTGCAGTAATGACGATGGTACGAGATAAAGATACGAAAGGCATGGCTTTTTCTTCGGGATTAACGGCGGTTTTCGGAATCACAGAACCAGCTATTTTTGGCGTGTTGATCCCGTATCAAAAACCTTTTATCAGTGCCGCAATCGGTGGTGGTATTGGCGGGCTATTCGCTGGATTCACACATGTAGCTGAATATGCATTTGTTTCACCAGGTGTGGCAAGTATAGTGGCATTTATTAATCCAGATGGTAGTCATACAAATTTGATAATGGCAATAGGTACTATGTTTATTGCTTTTGTGAGCGCTTTTATTGCGACTAAAATTATTGGAATAAATGAAAGAGTGGAGGACTAAACTAATATGAATACGAATAATTATGTATTTCCAGAAAATTTTTTATGGGGCGGAGCTACAGCAGCTACACAAGTAGAAGGTGCTTGGAATAAAGATGGAAAAGGAGCATCTGTGCTTGATCATTGTACGAATGGTGATCGAGAGCACCCTCGTTTAGTAACAGATACAATTGATACGGACAAATATTTTTATCCAAGTCATAAAGGTTGTATGGAATATGACCATTTTGAAGAAGATATTAAGCTATTTTCCGAAATGGGTTTTAAAACCTATCGCTTATCAATCAATTGGTCGCGCATTTTTCCAAATGGAGATGATGAGCAACCTAACCAAGCTGGTTTAGACTACTATAGAAAATTATTTGAAAAATGTATAGAGCATGATATTGAACCTACTGTTACAATGACTCATTATGATATTCCCTGGAACATTTGTGTTAAATATGGCGGATGGGCCAACAGAGAAGTAATTGATTTATTTTTGAAATATGCAGAAACTATTTTAACAGAATATAAAGGACTTGTTACTCGTTGGCTAACACATAACGAAATCAATTTCGGAACAATTTCATATGGTGAATTGATCACATCTGGAATCTTACCTAAGCATAGAAAAATTGTAATGCATGATCCATCTGCAACTACTGAAGATATAAACAGACGTTTCCAAGCGCTTCACAATGAATTTATCGCTAGTGCTAAGGTGGTTCAGTTAGCACATGAAATTGATTCAAAGAACGAAGTAGGCTGTATGATGTGTGGTTTTGCTTTTTACCCATTATCTTGTAAACCGGGAGACGTTGCTGCTGCTCAAAGAGACATGGAAATTTGGAATTACTATTGCATGGATGTAATGTGCAAAGGAAAATATCCATATTGGGCGAAACGTTATTGGAAAGACAATGATATCCATCTTTCCATTCCTGAGGAAGATCACAGAGTGCTTGAAAATGGGACTGTTGATTTTATTAGCTTCAGTTATTATCGTACAGATTGTTCAACAGATGAGTTAGAAAGACACGAAGGATCTACTGATTTTGGTATGCAAAATCCACTTTTGGAAGCAACAGAATGGGGATGGACAATTGATCCTGCCGGTTTGAGATGGCTGTTGAACGAATATTATGCACGGTATGAAAAACCATTAATGATTGTAGAAAATGGAATCGGTGCTTATGAAACGATGGAAGAGGATGGAACAATTCACGACACTCATCGAATCGAATATATGAGAGATCATTTTAAAGCAATGGCACAAGCTATCGAGGATGGTGTAGAATTAATTGGCTATGCTTGTTGGAGTGCTGTCGATATCGTTTCAGCAGGGACAGGAGAGTTTAAAAAACGTTATGGACTTATTTACGTAGATGCTGATGATTTAGGAAATGGCACTTATAATCGCTATAAAAAAGATTCTTTTTTCTGGTATAAAAAAGTTATTGCTTCAAATGGAAGCGACTTAGAATAGGTAATATAGTAAATCATTTGAAGTATGAGAGCAGTCAAAAAACGATTGCTCTCTTTTTATATTTAATAATCTATGCCAAAAACGATCGTTTTTGATAATTCGATTTGCTTAGACCTAATTGAATTGAGATAAGCTACCCAGGTCACCTCTATAGTTGTTATTCACATCAGCTGATTTAGCTATAGCACTTAATTCATTTATAATTTGATTTTGTTCCGCAGTAAATTTCCATTTTTCAGTTAGTGTTTTAAAATAAATAAAATTAGTTAATCTAGCTATCAATGATTCTTCATTTATTGATGTATCTAATTTTTTATATACTTTTAGTAGTACCTGTTTTAATTCTAAATAGTTACTTCCTTGATTATCTTTAAAACTATTATACAAATCAGCAATCAATTATTTTGTATCTTTCTTATTCATACTATCCCTCTTTTTCACCATTTTAAAAAATTTAGAAAAAATTTCTAAAAGGCAAAATCCTTTTAGGAATCTTTTTTTAGTTAAATAAACTTCACAGCTGTTCCGTAAGCAATAACCGACTGCATATCTGATTGAATAGTTCCCGAATCAAATCTCATCATAACAATTGCGTCAGCACCTAGTTCGTTTGCTTCAGATATTAACCTCTCAATAGCTGTATCTCGAGCTTCTCGTTGCATTTTTGTATAGGCTTTAATTTCTCCCCCAACTACACTTTTTAATCCTGCTCCTAAATCTTGAAGCATATTCCTTGAAATAGTTGTTAAACCAAAGACTTCAGAAATAATTTCATAGTTCTTTCCTGGTATAGATTCCGTAGTAGTTATTAACATTTAATCTCCTCTTTTCATAGAATAATTTTAGCATATAAAACGTTTATTGGAACTATTTGTTCATCTTTTTTTGATGAGATTCTTATTGTGTCTAACTCTAATACTTTATCTTCACTAATTACAATCGTTTTTCTTTTAAACGGAATAATATTTCTTAAGTTCATTCTTTCTGAACGCTTTTGATATTATCCGAGAATTCTAACTAAATAGTATTTTGTTGTTCATCAAAAAATGAATTACGTAATTTGCTAAAAACATTGAATCCATTTTTCCATAAAATTTTAAAGAATAATAATCTTGTGCACTTATAGTTAAATTCTTTATTTTTTCATCATTTGATATATTCTATAATTTTTCCAAGGGTATTTTCCTGTATACGACCTGTAATTCCACTAAATTGATTTTTTCTTTAAATCCTGCGAAAGTATCCTCTTTCTGTTTGTTTTTAGTACCTGTAATATTTTCTGGATAGTAATTAAGTAACTTATTTAAAAAGATCTTATTTCTTTTTATAGAATATTTCTTTATATTAACTATAGTAATCTTCTTTTTATGCTAAATTAGATAATATTATTTTTAAAACACTGCATTTCTTGAAATTTTTCTTTCTTGAAAAATATTTTTTATAATTATTGGTTCCTCTCTGATTAACTAATTCAAAGATCAGTCATATAGTTCACTTCAATAAATTATTTTTTCTATATCTAGAAATGTATGTCTAGTTTAGACTATCCTATCCATAGAAGTATGATAAAATTGAAGGTTGCTTGACTTCTAATTTTATATCAGGTACTCTACTTTAGAAAAGCAGAGAGTAATTGGTAGAGGAGGGATTTTATGAATAGTACTGAAATTGCTAAACTTGCGGGGGTCTCACGGAGTACGGTATCAAGAGTCGTTAATGGGTATTCCAATGTTCCAGAGAAAACTAGGAAAAAAGTATTGGAAATTATAAAAGAATACGATTATGTTCCGCATGCTTCCGCACGTATGCTTGCTGGAAGCAAAAACAAAATTATTGGATTATTTGTTATTGATTTTGTTCATGAAGAAAAAGGACTTAGAAATAGAATTACGAAAAGCCCCTATTATTTAGAATTTGTTAGTTCTGTGATAGAGGCTGCGAGTGAATCGGGTTATATAGTACTCGTTCATATCATTCATAATCCAGCTGGTTATGAAAAAATCAAAGAAGTTTTTTATAACAAAACTATTTCTGGTGGTATTTTTATTGGTCAAAATGATGGAGATGAATCGATTAAAAACATTATTGATCGAGGATATAAGGTTGTACTAGTAGACCAATCATTCAACGCAGAAGATCTAACTTATCAGAAATCAATCATTGTAAATGCAGATAATTATAATGGTTCATATCAAGCAACCAATTATCTTATAAGTAGGAATCACAAACGAATTGTGCATATTACTGGGGGCTTAGAAAAGTTTTCTTCAAAAGATCGAGTGAAAGGATACAAACAAGCGTTAATAGATGCTGGAATAGAAATTGATAATGAACTTATTATCGACAGTGAATTTGTTGAAGAAGCGGGATATGAAGCGACAAAGATGCTCTTTACTAAAAATATTCCTTTTACAGCAATTTTTGCTAGTAATGATAAAATTGCTTTTGGGGCAATCAAAGCAATCAAGGATGAAGGACTACGTGTACCGGAAGATATCTCAGTCATCGGTTTTGATGATATTGAAGCATCCAAGTATTTTAATCCACCACTTACTTCAATGAGGATGGAATTAGTTGAAATGGCAGATATTGCAACTAAGGCAATAATTGAATTTGTTGAAAAAGAAAGTCGTCAATCATTGCATGTTGTCCCAGTTAAATTAATGAAAAGAGAAAGTTGCAGCGAATGACAAAAAAGAATTCTTCTTCATTTTTGATGAAAACCTTCTCTTTTTTTTAAGAAAGTTCTTGCAATGTAACGGCTTTCAGTTTATACTTTTGTAAACACGCGTTCACAGAAGGGATTAAGTGAGTGAACAAATGTGAAATAGGAGAAGGAGGACTGCCTTGAGATTTAACAAGCAATAGCATGGTTATAATTTTTTAGCTTCATAAGTATCTGAACTGAAGTAAAGCAATAGAAAAGCTAGATGGATACGGCATCAAATAGTATGCTTCGTTTTAGTAATCAAAAATAAACGCGCGTTCACAAGCTTGGAATTTCTAAAAGATAGGCGAAATAATCGGGTATATGTCTTAAGGAAAGTAACGTGAATGATTTATTTTAAAAAAATAAACGCGCGTTTATGCCGTTTTTTAAATGAATAAAAAGTAAGGGGAGTATCATGGAGAAGGTTCTTTTGGGAATAGACATTGGCGGAACATTTATAAAGTATGCGCAATTTGATACAAATTATCAGATTATCAAAAAATGGAAAGTTCAGTCGATTAGGCACAATACAGCTGAAAAGTTTTATGATTATCTTTGTTCCAATATAAAAGAACTTGATAAAGTTGAAAAGATTGGCGTTAGTGCACCAGGATTAATTGATGCAGATTCTAATGTAAATTCTCTTGCAGCCCCTAACGTCGTTATTATGTATGGGACGAATATTAACGAAGAAATTGGAAAACGAACAAACAAACAAGTGATGTCTATTAATGATGCAAAATCAGCAGGTTTATGTGAGTTTAAATTAGGAAATGCACGGGGGATTAAATCATCCGCGTTTTTAATCATTGGAACAGGTGTCGGCGGTTGTTTATGTGACCAATTCGGAGTAGTAAACGGTACAGATGGATTTGCAGGTGAATTTCACCAGATTCCAATGATCAATCAAACAACTGGTAAACTCGAAAAAATGGGTGATCTTGCGTCAATCACTGGACTCTTAGAAATTTATAATGCCAAAAATGACCAGACAGCGAAAGTTCTATATGGAAAAGACGTTTGTCAAGAATACCTAGCAGGTAATACAATTGCAGAACAAGCTATTGATGAATGGATAGGAAATGTGGTGGCCATGTTGATTCTGATTACTGTTTTCTATAATCCAGAAGTGATTTGTCTTGGTGGGGGAATATCAGAGGAAGACTGGTTGATTGAAAAAGTGGATCAGTACTATCAAAAGTCATGTGCTGAATACCTTGAAAATGCGGCAATTACTACAAGAATTGATCGTTGTAAGTACAATAACGATGCGAACTTATTAGGCGCCATTATCAATACTGATATGAATAAAATCTAATGTATAAATGTAGGAGAAAACATAATGATATATAGTAAATTAGATCAATTTCCTTCGAATTTTTTATGGGGTTCTGCCTCAGCGGCTTATCAAGTGGAAGGGGCATATGATACGGATGGAAAAGGTCCGAGTATCTGGGATACGTATACTAGAATTCCTGGAACTACATTCAAAAATACGAATGGAGATGTAGCGGTTGATCATTACAACCAATACCAAACAGACGTTGCATTGATGGCTGAAATGGGTTTAAAGGCCTATCGATTCTCAATTGCTTGGACACGCATATATCCTAAGGGACGTGGAGAAATCAATGAAGCAGGACTTGCTTTTTATGAGCAATTAATTGATGCTCTGTTAGCTAATGGAATCGAACCGATAATCACGTTATATCACTGGGATTTACCGCAACATTTACAAGACTTATATGGCGGTTGGGAATCAAGAGAAGTGATTAAAGACTTCAATAACTATTGCATTACCTTATTTGAAAGATTTGGATCAAAAGTCAAGTATTGGGTATCGTTAAATGAGCAAAATATTTTTGTTAGCCTCGGATATTTAACAGGAATGCATCCGCCTGCAGTTAAAGATAGACAACGAATGTTGAATGCAAACCATATAGCGAGCTTAGCAAATGCAACAGTGATTCAGTCATTTAGAAAGTATGTGCCAAATGGGTCAATCGGGCCTAGCTTTGCTTATAGTCCAGCTTATCCATTTAGTTGTGCACCTGAAGATGTATTAGCCGCTGAAAATGCGGAAGATCTAAATAGTAATTGGTGGCTAGATATTTATTGTTCAGGGAGATATCCTAAGTTTGCGCTCAAGTATTATGAAAAAGAAGGAATCACATTGGCCACTGAACCAGGAGATTTTGAGTTGCTCAAAGCAGCTAAACCGGATTTTATCGGAATTAATTATTATCAAACAAGTACAATTCAAAGCAATGGTTTGGATGGTGTAGGTGAATCCAATAAAATGAATACAACTGGGAAAAAGGGATCAAGTAAAGAAAGTGGTATTCCTGGTGTCTATAAAAATGTAAGTAATACCTTTTTACAAACGACGAATTGGGATTGGACAATTGATCCTACTGGATTAAGAGTTGGGCTAAGACGACTGACTAGCCGATACGATTTACCGATTTTAATCACAGAAAATGGACTTGGGGAATTCGATAAACTTGAATCAGATAATACAATTAAGGATGATTATCGAATCGCCTACTTGAATGCACATATTAAAGCTTGTAAAGAAGCAATCACAGATGGTGTCGATTTATTGGGTTATTGTACATGGTCATTTACTGATTTATTAAGTTGGTTGAATGGGTACCAAAAGCGTTACGGCTTTGTCTATGTTGATCGAGATGAACAGGATGTAAAAGAATTAAAAAGAATTCGAAAAAATAGTTATTATTGGTATAAAGATATGATTGCGTCAAATGGGGAAACTATATAAATTTTGGTGTACTACCACGCAATTAACTATGGATAATAATTCGTTATTAAAAAAGTTGAAAGCGTCATCTCTTAGATATTATAGGGTAAAAAATAAAACAACGAATGAAAGAGAGTGAAAAAGATGGCTTTTAAAGGGAATTTTCAACATTTAATTGAACAAATATTGGTGCCAATCGCGTCCAAACTAAATAGCCAAAGACATGTGAGTGCGGTGAAAAATGCGTTTATTCTTTCCTTTCCATTAACGATGGCAGGTTCTCTAATGGTATTGATTAATAGTGTATTTCTTTCACCAGATGGCTTTATGTTTAAACTCTTGCAATTTGGTAAAATATTCCCAGGAATCGTTGAATTTCAAGCAATATTTGCGCCAGTTGTTAAGGGATCGGCAGATATATTTTCGATTCTTATTGTATTTTTAGTAGCAAGAAATTTGGCGAAAACACTAAATGGAGACGACTTGTTAACAGGTTTAACCGCTATTTCAGTTTACTTTATTATTTACCCTGACTATTTCAATAATGATGGTGTAAACTATATTACAATGCAATATACAGGTGCACAAGGATTATTTGTGGCAATTTTAGTTGGACTTTTAGTAGGTGAATTAATGTCTAAATTGTCAGAGTCTAAAAAGTTAGAAATCAAAATGCCAGAACAAGTGCCACCAGCCGTAGCACGATCATTCAAAGTTCTTATTCCCATCATTATTACTACGGTCTTTTTCTCAATAATTAATTATTTTATTCGCTTAGTTGCACCAGGAGGAATTCATGAATTGGTCTATAGCCTACTTCAAACACCTCTAACAAAAATGAGCCAAAGCTTGTTATCAGTTTTAGTTTTAGCAACTATCAGTCAATTGCTATGGTTTATGGGGATTCATGGACCAAACACGATTGCAGCAGTACGTGATACCATGTTTGCTGAAGCCGGAAATGCCAATCTTTTGCATTTTTCAGCGAACAATACAGCTTGGGGCGCTCCTTATCCGATTACTTATAGTGGATTATCTACAGCATTTACTGAATACGGAGGTTCAGGTTGTACTTTGGGCTTAATTATTGCGTTGTTGATTTTCTCTAAAAATAAAGAATCACGAAGCATTGCAAAACTTTCATTAGGTCCTGGTCTATTTAATATCAATGAAATGGTCATATTTGGCTTACCAATCGTTCTTAATCCAATTTATATGATTCCATTTATATTGACTCCAATTGTCAACATCTTGATTGGTTATATGGCAACAGTTGTGTTTAAAATCATTCCACCCGTCGTTCTCGGAATTCCTTGGACTACGCCGGGACCACTAATGCCATTTCTTGGAACAGGCGGAAATATCTTAGCGTTATTTATCGGGTTTGTCTGTCTTGCTGTTAGTGTATTGATTTATTCTCCATTTGTAATAGCAGCAAATAAAGCAAAAGTATTAGAAGAAGAAAACAATTAAAAAAAGAGTTAGATGAGTGAACAAATTTTTTCAAAACTTTACGTTTTCAGTAGAAGACTCAAAATAAAAGTGAAGAGTTACTCAACCCCAAAATAGTATAATAGAAGTCGCTTCTTTTATTTCTACTGAGCGCAATCCTTAGATAGGAAGACACACAGAAATTTCTTTAATAATTTTTGTGTGTCTTCTTTTGATTAAAAAATAAGTTTATCAAAAATGATTTGCGAAGTAATAGTGTACGAATTCTATTTTTGATAAATTTTTTGTAGATAGAGAAGTGAATGAGGAGGTTGGGACAAAAGTCATTAGCTCTGAGAAATAAGAAAAAATTTCCGAAAGAGCTACTTCTGCATCACTGTTTGTTTGGTTACAAACGATAAAACAAACGTGATGTTTCCTTTTGGCTCATCCACTTTATTTCTTAATAACTGAACAAACGGTGGTGTAAAAGCAACTGTTACAACATATATCATTTATTATAATCATCATCGAAATAAAGAAAAATTGACTGGCATGAATCCGGGTCAATACCGAATTCATACCAGCCAATCAGTTGGTTGATTTGCGTACAACTTTTGAGGTGTACCACATTTTGTTTCACACTCAATGACATGTTAGTTTTAGTATTTACAAAAACTAGAATTTTTTTTAAATTAATTTTATTCGATTAAAAAATTTTTTAATCTAGCAATGTTGTACCATAAGAATTATCAATTGAGCATACCCATTGATTTTCAATTTTTTTAAAAACATAAGTTGCTCTGCGATCCATTGAAAATTCAGATTTTTGGGTAATTTTCTCACTAGCTTCTAACATAGTTTGGGCAAGGACTAATGTTGTATCTCCAGCAATAAGATAAATCATTTTCCCTTCAATCGGTTTTATTGAATTATCAAAATAATGTGAAATTTTAATAAAGGCTTCTTTAACTTGTTCTTTTCCTTGAGCAACCATTCCAGGCTTAACCACAAGAATTGCATCATCACTATAATAATTCATTAATTCATTAAATCTTTCTTCATGAATTAAACGATCACATGTATCAATAATTGATTTAATTTCCTTTTCGACATTTTCATTGTCAATCATTTAGTATACCTCCAAAATTTTTCTCAATCATATCACAATTAAAATACATAGTCATTTCTATGGATTAAGATATATCCATAATGCATGCTTGAGTGATATTATTTTAACTCTCTTCAATTTAATAGATTATAATTAATTATACCTTGTTATGAATAGCGGGAAAAAATACCTGTATGATTTTATGATCAATCCAAGTGGTTTAAGAGTGAATCAGCGTATTCTCCGGAAAAATATGACTCCATTCGAAACGCTATTTTCGATTCTTTAGAAAAGTATTATTAAGAGAATCTTCCCGTTTTGGATGGAGCTGACGAACGTATAATTGATGTTTCGATAGAACAAGTGGCTTAAGTTTCTATGCTAAGTTACCACAAAAAGAGTGTGAGCAATGGTTTTCACTTTTTAAACAGGAAGCTACTAAAATGATGGGTTATCAAGTAGGTGAACCAGAGAAAGGCTTCGATTTTGTTTATTTTTAATAAAGATTTTTAAATAGTTTTATAAGAATAGTAAATAGAAAAAATGGCTTTAGTTGAAAAATAATAAGAGGAATGGGGAATGACAGAAATAAGTAGAAAATCTAGAAAAATACGTAAACAAGGGAATGCCTCTACTAATTCTTTTTCAAAAGAAGTGAGCCAAACACTGCCTTTGAATGAAGCTGATAAATTAGATTCTCTTATTCGAAAGGAACAAGTTTTATCAGAAAAAACATTAAAAATAAAAGTTGAACATGTTACAAAAACTTTTTATGAAGAGATTGACTATGTTATGAATCAGCATGACCGAATCTTCAAAAACTTGGTGGAAAGATAATTAAGTATTTAATGATAAAAGAAGTTATTACGATTAATTACGCATTAATCAAGTGTATATTTTATTTGAAAAATTAATCAAAAGTCACTGCTTTCATAATGCGAATGAACGAACAGCAGTTTTAGTATTACTTGTATTTTTCAAACGAAATAACTGGTTGCTGAAAGTAGAAGATAAAGAATTGGAAGATATAACTGTGGAAGTTGCTGTGAATGATGTTTTAAAAGAAAAACTAGTAGATTGGTTATTGAAAAATAGCATAAGATGTGAAGTATAATCAAGATTATAAATGTTCTTAAATAGATGTATTAATTAAAATGAATTCTTTAAATCATGTATTATTTTTATAAATATTGGATGATTTTTTTGAACTAATTATAGCTATTGAGTAGGTAAAAACTTCATATTTTTATTGATTAATTTATAACTATTTAAGTTAGGTAAATGAAAATAAGTATTTTAATAGAATAGTCTCCATAAAATTATATTCTGTTTTATGTAATAAATTGTTATAATAAAACTATATTTTTTAAGTTTTAAGGAGTGAGAAAAAATATGAAAAATATTCCTAATCCAATTATTCATGAAATAGACTATGATAAAAATAAGTTAGAAGAATTTAAAACAATTATTTCTACTGAAAAAGAAAACAAGCAAAAACTATTATTGAATTATCCAACTGTTTATATTGTTAATGATAAACAAAAAAATGAAAAATATTCTGTATACATTGGAGAATCCAATGATATCTATCAGAGAACAATACAGCATCTTAAAGATGATAGTCAAAAAAAGAGTGAATGGGAAAATTTATTAAATTCTACTTCATCTAAAATGTTTGTGATTGGGCATGAACATTTTAATAAATCGTTGACATTAGATATAGAGAATAAACTATTACAATATTT
This sequence comes from Enterococcus sp. LJL99, assembly GCF_054871725.1. Lineage (NCBI taxonomy): Bacteria > Bacillati > Bacillota > Bacilli > Lactobacillales > Enterococcaceae > Enterococcus > Enterococcus sp. LJL99. The sequence goes on along the minus strand of NZ_JBTXLT010000007.1, from coordinate 82,160 downwards.
ATCCAGTGTGGAAAGTGTACAAGAGGTTATCAATGCCCGAACTAATCCACAAAATGATTATTACACGGTTAATGAATTAGATACAATTTTTTCGAAAATATGGACTAGTTTGAGAAGGAAAAATAAAGACTTATTTCCAGTTGAAAGTGTTATAAAAGATTCGGCGATTTTTAAGGCATCTCCATTTCATAAATTAACCTACGAGCAAATTAATGCAAAAGATACTATTTTACTGAAAATAGTAGAAGCATTATCTAAAAATAAAGTCGGAGAGCTTATTTTAGTGAGTGGGGAAGCCGGATCAGGTAAAACCGTTCTAATGAGTAGTTTATTTTATGAATTGAATCAGTTAAAAGGTGAAAAACTTATCAGTAAAGATTTAACTAGTTTTTTATTAGTCAATCATGAACAGCAATTAAAAGTATATGAACAAATTGCTCAGAAATTAGGAATATTGACGAATAAAAAGAGAGATAAAGTTAACGTAAGTAAACCAACCACATTTATTAATAATCATTCAATAGAGGAACCTGTCGATGTTGTCATTGTAGATGAAGCTCATTTGTTATGGACACAAGGAAAACAATCTTATCAAGGTAAAAATCAATTAAAAGATTTACTTGAACGTGCAAGAGTTGTGGTAGCTGTTTTTGATCCAAATCAAGTATTGAGTACAGAACAATATTGGGAAGAAGAAGAATTTTTGGAACTACAGCATCAAGCAAATCTAAATAATAATCTTATTCAACTTTCTAATCAAATGAGAATAAATGCTAATGAAGATACGGTGCAATGGATTCGCAATTTAATTGATTATCAAATAGTTAATCCAATACCAAAAGATAAAAATTATGATCTACGAATATTTGATGACCCAGATAAAATGTATCAAATGATTAAGCAAAGAGCCAAAAATAATGATTGCGGGATTTCTAGAATGATTGCTACTTTTGATTGGGAGTATGTCAATAATAAAAAGCCAGAAGTTGGTGATCATTGGCTAGTGACTATCGATGATTGGTCATTGCCTTGGAATTTACAACTTACGCAATCTAAAGAGCAAAAAAAGAAAAATAGAAATTTATCTTGGGCAGAACAAGAGCAAACTATTAATGAAGTAGGCTCAACCTTTACTATTCAAGGATTCGATCTAAATTATGCAGGGGTAATCATTGGTCCTTCTGTCAAGTATAGAAACAATCAAATTGTATTTGATAGAGAGGGAAGTAAAAATAGAAAAGCGACCCAAAGAAGAAAATTAAAAGACAATACGAAAGAATATATTTCTGATACGTTGTTGAAAAATGAATTAAATGTACTTCTGACCCGTGGGGTGAATGGGTTATATATTTACGCGGTTGATAAAGAACTAAGAAAGGCTTTAAAAAAAGCTAGTATTACCAATTAAGCAATTACTAACACACCAAAGAAAAAGAAAAAACGGTAGAGTTTGCAGCCTCTACCGTTGAAATGACGACTAAAACCATAAGAATCTTTATCAAATTGAAAGAAATTTCAAAAACTGTCTAGAAATTCTTACAAAAATTAGGTACAATAAAGAAGCTAGTGCTATGGCATTAGTAATCAGGCAACTTGGATAGATGGAATACGCTGTCTATTCGGGGCTTCATTTGCTAGGTGGTGCTAGTGAATGAAGTGCCTATTTATTTTTTTCTAGAATGTTTGCTCAGATAAAATAAAACTTTACCTTTCATCAATACAATCAATTTCTTTTTCTCGGTGCTTCTAGGATGAAAAAACAAAAAACGAGTACAGCTTTCTGCACTCGTTCACACAATGGGTAGGCTAAAAACGTTCTTTTTTCTTATTTTGTGCTGGAAAGGAAATGAGAATTGACGTGCACAAAAAGAAACTAGTTTAGAGACATACCTATTGGCAAGTGATTAAGCAGAATACGCAGTTTAATCAAGACTTTATCCGTTGGTTGGTGGCCAAACGGGAAAGCGCCAATGATTTATTTACTTGTCAAAAGAAGCAGATTCTTAATTACTTGAGAATGAAAGGAGGATCTGCTCTTTTGTTTGTTATTTCTATCCTATAGCTATAAGTATACATAATTTTCGAACGATTAACAACAAAAAAACGACAATTAATCATTAAATAACAACAAAAAGTCTCTCCTTATATATAAGGAAAAATAACAAAAAATTTAATTGAGATGTATGGAAAAGAGATATAATTTCTTTTATTTAAGCGCATATTTTTTTCAAAATGAGACCTAAATGAAGTGGAATTTCTTTGAATTCATTTTTGCTTAGTAGTTTTTCAATGAAAAAAATGGTATACTATAAACGAAAAGAGAGATATGCGCAAACATACCTCTCTTTATGTAGAACCGTTTAAGACGGTGGCTTTGATTATTTTAATTAAAAAATAACCGTTATCCTGCCAAAGATAAGACGGTTATTTTTTGTCGTTTTTAAGCAAATCAACAATCAATTTGATTAAAGCGATGGTAAATAGACCAAAACTAATAATCAATTGAATCGTTTCTACTGCTGACAAAAGGCTTCTCCTCTCCTAGATTTAGTACATAAACACATATGCACCACCACCTTTCGGAAGTCGCCACCGCCATAACTTTTCTACTCGTTGAGTATAGCATAATAAAAAATTAGAATGTGCTAATTGTCTTGTTTAAAAGCATATTTGTAATTAATTTATTCCAAATGCTGTTTATCTAGTAGTTTTTCTCTGAAAAAGATGATATACTAAAAATGCAAAGAGAGCTATGCGTGAACATATCTCTCTTTGGTAGAACCGTTTAAGACGGTGGCTTTGATTATTTTAGTTAAAAAATAACCGTTATCTCGCCAAAGATAGGACGGTTATTTTTTGTCGTTTTTAAGCAAATCAACAATCAATTTGATTAAAGCGATGGTAAATAGACCAAAACTAATAATCAATTGGATCGTTTCTACTGCTGACAAAAGGCTTCTCCTTTCTTAGATTTAGTACATAAACACATATGCACCACCTCCTAAAAGATAGCCACCGCCATAACTTTTCTACTCGTTGAGTATAGCATAACAAGAAATGAGAATGTGCTAATTGTCTATTTTAAACCCATATTTGTAATTAATTTCTTTCAAATGCTGTTTGTTTAGTATTTTTTCTCTGAAAAAGATGGTATACTAAAAAAGAAAAGAGGGCTATGCGCAAACATACCTCTCTTTATGTAGAACCGTTTAAGACGGTGGCTATGATTATTTTAGTTAAAAAATAACCGTTATCGTGCCAAAGATAAGACGGTTATTTTTTTTGCTTTATTATTAAAAGAACGTTATCCAACTGCAATTGGTTGATATTCTTTTAAAGGGATAAAATTTAAAATATGTAAGTTTTTAAAGAAATTAATCGGTAACTGAGAGAAATTTTTAATTAAAGTACCTAATTTTTGTTTGCTGGATTCAACGGTATATTCATTTAATGTATAACCGTATTCGCCAGTTTCTTCAGCTTCGGTCATTTTTTTAAAAGTTGAGAGTGCCTTTTTTTTGTTTTTAGTGACATGAACAATTTCAAACTCTAGGTAGAAGCCGTCAACATTCATTGTCTTTTCTACAAAGTATAATTTTTTTTTCATTTCATAACCTTCTTTTTTTTGTTTGATTTAAGGATTCAAAGCAGAATATAGGTATCATTGATTCTTTTAGATCACTTGTTTTGGGGAAGGAATAGCAACGAAAACAGTCTATTTCTTTGAGGATGTTGCTAAACTTAATGTGAATCAAACTCTGACTCCGTCGTTATTGATTTTCAACGATTAGGGAGATTAATAAATATTCGAAAAAGTAATCAGTGACATCCAAGATGATTCCTCCTTGCTAGATGTGAGTAAGTACAAAAGAGTAATTTTGTATTTTATTTTTTGTTAGTAATGGATGAATCGTGTTTTTCTCTATTTGCTATAATCAATTTTACACAAGAACTGATTAGAAAAAATCAGACAAAAGTCGTATCTTTAATTAAGTTTGTTTTAATTTTTTTTTGATGCTATCGCAAGTCTAGAGAGTAGTTGATAAGTAACCCCAAATACGTACATGATGCTACGTATTTGGGGAATATAAGATTTTGATTGATATGAAGTTATTTTTATTCTGCTCTTAATGCAATCGCCGCATCTTTTTTAGCTGCCATACGTGCTGGAATATGTCCACCTAGCATCGTTAAAACGGTACTGACGATAATTAAGATGATCGCATGAATTGGATTTAATTGTGCAACATTTTTAAGGTCCGTCATCGAATAAAGAACAGCATTAATTGGGAACGTTGCTAGCCAAGCAATGACAACCCCTAAGGTACCAGAGGAAATCCCTAAGATACAGGTTTCTGCATCGAATACGCGTGTGATATCTTTTTTACGTGCACCTAATGCTTTTAAGACGCCAATTTCTTTTGTTCGTTCAATAACAGAAGTATAGGTGATGATACTGATCATGATCATACTCGTAACTAATGAAATACCAGCAAAGGCAATTAGAACATACGTAATAGCATCCATTAATCCACCTGTAAGTTCAGTCATTGTACCTGCTAAATCTTGATAAATAATCTTATCTTCTTTAGATTTTCCTTTATTCCAAGCGTCCAAATAGTTCAAGATTTCTTCTTTATCTTTAAAATTATTTGGATAGATCATGATACTTGAAGGAATGCTTGATCCACCTAAATAAGAAAGCAAGTTTTCTTTCGCTGTAGCATCAACTGGTTGATTGGTCATTACATTGATATCACTATCCTTTTGTGCGACAACAATTTTTGACTTTTCGTTTTCGGAAACGATTTTAGTTGTTAATTCATCACTATAAGCGATCCCTGGTGCTAATAAATTCATAGTAGAAGAAGATTTAATACGTAAAATCCCAGAGATCTTAATCTCTTGATTTCCTTCTGCATTATAAACAGCAGCGTAATCTGTATTTGGAATAAAGTTTCCTGTTGGTAATTCAGTATAATAGTTATCGTTTTTGATTAATTTGATTGTGGTTCCAACAATTGAAGAGAAATCGATTTTTTCGTTTTCTTTTACATCAAAACCAAGGTTTTTAAGCGCATTGATATTGGTTGTATTTTTGTCATCAACAATTAAAACAACGTCATTGGCAGATTTAGGATATTCTCCAGATAATAATGAATAATTATCTTTTAAGAAATTTTCGCCGTCTTCTTTTAGTTGTGTTGGGAATGAAGAAACACCAACTCCTGTCATTGCAGACATTGCGGAAGCCATCGAGCCAGAAGCGTTATCTGGTGCAGCATTTGAAAATTGAACGGGTTCTACTTTTCCATCAGTTTCACGAAGTAAATTCATACCAACCGTACGTGAAAAGCCGATATTATTACTTAGTGCAGGATTAATTTTTTTGACATAATCCACATAGCTTTGATCGATCTTATTGGTATGTTGCGCGCGATCCTGTTCGCTGATTTTCGCGGTAACTGTTTTTGTGTCTGGAAAATCTCCTTTTGAATCTTCACCTTCACGCGTAGTATTTTGATCAGGTGCGAGTTCAGTTGCTACTTTTGAGATTGTAATTGGGAATTTGGACATTGTTTCTGATTGTGTTTTGTCGATTTGCTTTTGGAAACCACTAGATAATGCTAAAACAATTGCAATACTAATAATCCCGATACTTGAAGCAAATGAAGTCAAAAAGGTTCTGCCTTTTTTTGTTCGAATGTTATTGAATGACAATTTTAAAGCTGTTATAAATTTCATCCGAGTATGTGTCAGATTAAATTGATCATCTTTTGGTCGTTCGATATGTGGTTTTGAATCGTGCTGAATTTTACCATCCGCAAATTCGATAATTCGACTCGCATATTCATGTGCTAATTCTGGATTATGTGTGACCATTACGACTAATTTTTCTTTAGATAGTTCTTCGATTAGTTGCATAATTTGTACACTTGTCTCTGTATCCAAGGCACCAGTTGGTTCGTCACAGAGTAGAATTTCTGGATCATTTGCTAAGGCACGAGCGATTGCTACACGTTGCATTTGCCCACCAGAAAGTTGATTAGGTTTTTTATGCATATGTTCTTTTAAGCCAACTCGCGTTAAAGCTTCTTCAGCTTTTCTACGTTTTTCTTCTTTTGGAACGCCACTCAAAGTCATACCTAATTCAACGTTATCGATGATTCCTAAGTGTCCAATTAAATTGTAGCTTTGAAAAACAAATCCGACTGAATTATTTCGATAGGCATCCCAATCAGAATCTTTAAATTTTTTCGTCGATTTTCCATTGATAATCATATCACCAGAATCATACGTATCTAGCCCGCCGATTACATTTAAAAGGGTTGTTTTACCTGAACCACTAGGTCCCAATATCGCAACGAATTCCTGCTTTCTAAAGGCGACAGAAACGCCATCTAAGGCTTTAGTCGTTGACTCGCCCACTTGATAATACTTCTTTATTTCTTTTAATTCTAACATGTCATAAAGCCTTCTTTCCCGGTTGATTAGTAAAATACTCCTCTTTAATACAGGGATAAGCCTATCACTCGATTGTTAACTCAATATGAACTATTTCATGTTCTGTTCATAAAGTCGTGTTAAAATAATTTTGGAGGGATTAAGATGAATACAATTTTAGTGATTGAAGATGATCAAAATTTACTTAGACTTTATACATCTGTACTAGAAAAAGCCCATTTTACTGTAATCGGTGCGCTGAATGGAGAGGAAGCATTAGATATTCTTTATAGTAAACAAGTGGCATTGATTATCACTGATATTATGATGCCGGTGATGGATGGGTATCAACTTTCCGACCTCGTTCGTCAATCTGGCGATAAAACACCCATTTTAATGATTACGGCGAAAGATTCATTTGAAGATAAGAAGAAGGGCTTTCGGATTGGTGTTGATGATTATATGGTCAAACCAATCGATGTGAATGAAATGGTATTACGTGTGGAAGCGTTGTTAAGAAGAGCCAAGATTATATATGCCCAAAAATTAACCATTGGAAAGACTGTTTTGGATCAAGAAGAACAAACGGTAGTCCAGGGTGAAGAGACATTAGAATTGCCTCAAAAAGAATTTCAATTACTTTATAAATTATTAGCCTATCCGAATAAAATTTTTACTCGGCAACAATTGATGGACGCTATTTGGGGCTTGGAATCTGATACAGAAGAGCGAACGATTGATGTCCATATTAAGCGTTTGCGAACTCGTTTTGAAGAAAATAACGATTTTCAATTAGTTACGGTTCGTGGATTAGGCTACAAGGCGGTTATTATCGATGAATCATAAAATGCGTTCTAAATTATGGATTTATTTAGCTAGTATGATTTTCTTTTTAGTATTACTTTCTTTCATCGCTTTTTTGCTTGTGATTTTTTTGATTGTCTACTTGAATATTTGGGATCAAAAAGAAAATTTTTTATTTGTATTGATTTTTATGACGTTGTTTAGCGTGGTCATCAGTACCGGCGTTTCTGCCTTAGTGGGGCGCAAAATTTTAGAACCAATTACGGAATTACGCAAAGGAATGAATAAAGTGGCTAAAGGGGATCTTTCTGTTCAAATGGATGAAGGGCCAAGAGTCGATGAAGTGAAGGAACTTTTTGAAGATTTTAATATTATGGTGAAGGAATTAGGCAGTATTGAAACATTTAGAAATGATTTTGTCTCTAGTGTTTCTCATGAGTTTAAAACACCGATTGCGATTATTCGTGGTTATGTGCAGTTATTACAAACTGCAGATTTATCTGAAACGGAAAAAACAGAATTCTATCAGCGTATTTTGGAAGGAACACAACAATTGTCTACATTGACAGATAATGTGTTACAGTTAACGAAACTTGAAAACCAAACGATGGATATGGAGAAAAAATTCTTTCGCATCGATGAGCAAATCAGAGAAGTGATTCTTTTTTTACAACCAAAATGGGAAAAAGCAGAATTAGATTTAGATATTGATTTAGTAACCGTTGATTATTTCGGTAAAGAAGAGTTGCTTTATCAGGTTTGGTTAAATATATTTGATAATGCGATTAAATATAGTACAGTTGGTGGAACAATCACCGTTTCGCTGAAGGAAAGTTCACAAAATATTACAATTGAAATTGTTGATCAAGGAATTGGTTTGGAGACAGAAGAAGTGGAGCGAGTCTTTGATAAATTTTATCAAGCAGATACAAGTCGTAAAACACAAGGGAATGGCTTAGGGCTTTCTCTTTGTCAAAAAATTATCGATCTTCATCAAGGAACGATTAGAGTGAACAGTAAAAAAAATGTAGGAACGGTGGTTGTGATTCAATTACCAATTTCTGAACAGTACAGTCATTGATACAGTCAAAAAGCAATGTGAGGAGGGCGTAACTTGAGTCGAATTATTGTTTTTGGCGGTAGTGGTTTTGTGGGACAAGCGCTTTTAAAGGCAGCGTTAGTTGAACAGTTTCAAGTGGTAAGTATTTCGCGAAGTGGGAAACCAATATCCAATGAGCCATGGATGGATCAAGTAGAATGGCTTTCAGCTGATGTATTTGATCCAAAAAAGTGGGCAGAAGTTATTCAGCCAAAGGATTATGTCATTGATTCAATTGGTATTTTATTCGAGAAAAAAGCACAGGGAATCACGTATGAAAAATTTCATTATCAAGCGGCTAAACTGATTTCAGAAGTTGCTGCGAAAAATAAGGCTCGTGGGCTGGTTTATATTTCGGCGGCAATTGGCCTACCATTTTTTAGTGGCTATTTGACACAAAAAATCAGAGCAGAAAAAATCGTACGTAAAAATTTTCCATCGGCTTTGATTGTTAAACCGAATTTCATGTATGGTGAACAGAGAAAAGGGACCGCAGCTATCGCTAAGTTGATTCGTTTAATGAAAAAAATTCCTTTGATTAATTATTTTTTTAGAGAGTTACAACCTGAAAAAGTTGATACAGTGGCAAATGAAATCATTCATTTATTGCTTGAAAATAAAGATACAAAATAATAAACCGTGTAATTTTATAAAAAAACGTTATTCTTTCAAGTGGCTAATTTATTTATTCCTCAAAAAAGTCATTGTCAGTCTTATTTTTTCCTGATAAAATTTTAAAAGTATGGACTTGAAATTTGTTAGGAAAGAAGGAAATAGGGATGTCCATCGGTATTATTATCAATACATGTTCTATTTTATTTGGCGGAGTGATTGGTGGTCTTTTAGGGCATCGATTATCAGATCGAATAAAGAAAGAAATCACGTTAATTTTTGGGGTTTGTTCAATGGGGATGGGAATTAGTGCGATTGGGTTGATGAAAAATATGCCAGCTGTGATATTGTCCATTGTCTTGGGAACCATTTTCGGCTTGCTCTTTCATTTTGGAGAAAAAATCGAATACGGCGCTTCAATGATGCAAAAGCTAATAGACCCATTCGTTAAGTCCAAACAATCGGATTTATCGAATGAAGAATTTAGTGCCCAGTTAGTTACAATCATTGTTTTATTTTGCGCGAGTGGTACTGGAATCTATGGTAGTTTAGATGCTGGAATGACGGGGGATAGCACGATTTTAATTTCAAAATCGATTTTGGATTTTTTTACAGCGGCTATTTTTGCTTGTAACTTAGGGTATGTTGTATCGGTGATTGCAATCCCGCAATTTCTGATTTTTTCGTTACTTTTTTTATTGGCAAAAGTCATTTTTCCTCACACAACCCCTGAAGTGATTGCGGACTTCAAAGCTTGCGGCGGTTTTTTGATGTTAGCGACTGGTTTTCGCATGATTAAAGTAAAAATGTTTCCTACACCAGACATGATTCCAGCAATGATTCTTGTGATGCCATTTAGTTTTATTTGGATCAATTGGATCATTCCGTTGCTATAAAGTAATAAAAGGACGCATCGATCAGAGCTATAAACTCAGCAGTGATCGATGCGTCCTTTTATTGTTGATGGAAAGAAAGGCGAACTTCTTTCGCTAAATTTTCAATCGTATAAAGAGCAGGAAGCTGAGAAGTAATATCCGCTCCTTGGCTAGACTCTCTAGCGATATAATAGGGGATATTTACATCAGATAATTGTGCAATCGTTGATTTAGCGCTGTTAGTAATGGAAATAATCGAGCTATTACTAAAATTAAGATGATTCAAATAATTGATAATTTCTTTTGTTTCTCCTGAAACGGATAAAGCGATGATACAAATTTTGTCGGATAGATTTTTTGACAAATAATCGATTGGATAATTTGATGGATCTTCGATTCGTAAAGCAATATTAAAAATTGAAGAAAAATACAAAGCTCCATATTCTGCCATAATATTTGAAGAGCCTAAGCCAATAAATAAAACTAATTCTTTATTTTGAAGTAAGGCAACGGCTTCTTTTATTTTATCTCGATAAAGAGGTTGAGTGGTTCGTGATAAAAAATCGATATAAGCTGTTTCATCAACTGCTGCCACTGGTTCATTTTGTTGCTGATTATTCAGATAAAGTTGCAGTTTGATACGAAATTCAGCAAAACCAGAGCAATCGAATTTTTTGCAAAAACGAGCAATACTGGTGGTACTAGTATGCGTGGCTTTGGCTAAATCTCTGATTCTCATATAGGAGACTTGGGCGAGATTGTCAGAAATATACTTGTATATTTCTAAATCAAAAGGCGTTAAATCAGGTGTATGATCAAGAAAAAGCATTGTCGAACCTCCTTAAATAAGTTTAATCATAGCACATTTTTTGGTTGAGGTACACCTTGTAACCGAAATGGCACGAAAAACAGAATCAGAGATAAAAACCTGTATGAGCGAAAGCTCTTTTTTTTTATTTTCAGTCGTCTATACTCGGTATATAGAAAAGAAAGCGCTATATCAAGTTGGAGGGAATGACATGGATCAAGGATTAAAAATTGCAACGATTGGTGGAGGATCAAGTTATACGCCTGAATTGATCGAAGGATTTATTAAACGATACGATGAATTACCAGTAAAAGAAATTTGGTTGGTGGATATTGAAGCCGGAAAAGAAAAATTAGAGATCGTAGGAGCTTTAGCGAAACGGATGGTTGCCAAAGCCAATTTACCGATTGAAATTATTTTAACTTTAGATCGGAAGGCTGCGTTAAAAGATGCTGATTTTGTCACTACGCAATTTCGTGTAGGTCAATTAGCCGCTCGCGCCAAAGATGAACGGATTCCATTGAAATATGATACGATTGGGCAAGAAACGAATGGGCCTGGAGGATTGTTCAAAGGACTACGTACGATCCCGATCATCTTAGAAATTTGCGAAGAAATGTTGCAACTATGTCCAGAAGCTTGGCTAGTCAATTTTACCAATCCAGCCGGCATGGTGACAGAAGCTGTATTGCGCTATAGCAAACAAAAACGAGTGGTCGGGTTATGTAATGGGCCAATCGGCATTGAAAAAGGAATTGCGCAACTATTAGACATCGATGCGAAAAGAATTTATGTTGAATTTACAGGGTTAAATCATATGGTTTTTGCCAAACGTATTTTCGTTGATGGAAAAGATCAGACAGAACAGGTTCTGCATTTGATGACAGAAGATACTGAAAATGCTCTTTCATTAAAAAATATTGAGGATTTAGGTTGGGAACCAGAATTTTTAAACAAACTTGGGATGATTCCAATTGGTTATCTTCGTTACTACTATCAAACATCAAAAATGTTGGCGGAACAAAAACAGGCATTAAAAAATGAAGGAACGCGAGCTGAAGTCGTTCAACAAGTGGAAAAGGAGCTATTTGAACTTTATAAAGATGAAAACTTAGCTATCAAACCACCCCAATTAGAGCAACGTGGCGGTGCTTACTATAGTGAGGCGGCCTGTAACTTGATTTGTTCTATATATACGGATAAACGGGATATTCAAACGGTAAATACACAAAATAGATGGGCAATTTCTGATATTGATCCTGAGTCTGCTGTTGAAGTTAATTGTGTCATCACTAAACAAGGACCGATTCCATTGGTAACAGGTGAATTACCTTTACCGATCAAAGGACTTGTGCAACAAATCAAATCGTTTGAACGATTAGCTGCTAAAGCTGCAGTGACAGGTGATTATGCCACAGCGTTACTTGCGATGACCGTTAATCCACTTGTTGCCAGTGATACACAAGCTAAAGAAATGTTAGATGAGTTATTGGAAGCTCACAAAGAATTTTTACCGCAATTTAAAAACTAAAACTGGAGGTTAGATAAGATGTATCCTTTTCATTTGGAAGTGACTCAAAATTATCAAGAATTAAGTGACTATGCAGCCGATTTAATCATTGACGTTATTAAAAAAAATCCGACAGGTCTCTATTGTTTTGCAGGGGGAGATACACCCGTAAGGACATTGAATTTATTAGTTGAAGCCCATCAAAAAGGTGAAATTGATTTAACTAAGCTTCATTATATTGAGTTAGATGAATGGGTCGGATTAGACCAAACAAATCCTGGAAGTTGTATTGCTTATTTAAAAAGAGAGTTATTCGATCCAGCAGGAGTTTCGTTAGAAAATGTCCATTATTTTGATGCCAAAGCTGAGGATTTGTTAGCAGAATGTGAGAAAGCGAATCAAGTAATTCAAGCGCATGGGAACTTAACATTGACGTTGTTAGGTGTAGGAGAAAATGGACATCTTGGCTTTAATGAACCAGGGGTGAATAAGGAAGAATTGGCTCATGTTGTTGCGCTAGATGAATCCACACAAACTGTTGGTCAAAAGTATTTTTCAGGGGAAGTGGAGCATAGTCAAGGAATTACGTTAGGTTTGAATCAATTATTAAAATCTGAAACGTTGATTGTTGAAGCGAGTGGTTCCAAAAAACAAGAACCGATTTCAGCTTTGTTGAAAGGTCCAATCACAGATAAATGGCCTGTCACATTTGTTAGAGAACATTCAAATTGCTTTGTGGTCGTGGATCAAGCCGCTTTATAAAGACTCTTAGCAATGAGTCGAAATGAAAATCAAGCAACGAATACTCAATAGCTTTTCATTTGTTGCTTGATTTTCTATCAATTATGGATTCAATACTTGGTTAACGGACAAAAAAATTAATATAAGGGAGAAGACAATCATGATACTAGAAAAATTAGAAAAGCACTTTTTGCCTATCCTATTAAAAATTGGGGAGAATAAACGATTGATTGCCATTCGAAATGGGATTACCTTGACGATTCCATTTACGATTATTGGTAGTATCTTTTTGATTATTGGAAACTTGCCTATCGAAGCTTGGACAGATTTTGTGGCACCAATCGCTCCTCAACTCAATGCAACCGTTAATGTCACTTTTGGTGTTTTAGGTTTGATTTCAGCCATCGGAATTGGTTACAACATGGGGAAGGAATTTAATGTCGACCCGATTTCCAATACAATCATTACAACGATTGCTTTTTTACTGGCAACGTTAACAGATGATTTTTCAATTGATTTAGAATCTTTGGGCGCAACGGGAATGTTTACAGCAATTATAGTGGCATTATTGACAACTGAAGTTTTCCGTTTATTCGTTAAAAAAAATATTGTGATCAAAATGCCAGATGGGGTTCCGCCCTCTGTTGCCCAATCATTTTCTAGTCTAATACCAGCCAGTGTAATTATTGTAGTTGTATGGATTATTCGTGTATTACTTGGCGTGGATATTAACGAAGTAATCCAGTTTATTTTTAAACCGCTTGTTTTTGGCTTAAGTACATTGCCAGGCTTATTGGTGTATACACTATTGGTTTGTTTTTTATGGAGTTGTGGTATTCATGGGGATAATGTGCTTTCAGGAATTGCTTCGCCGATTTTCTTAGGGTATTTGGCTGCTAATACGGCAGCATTTCAAGCTGGAAAACCAATTCCGTATGAAATCGCAGATGGTTTTTGGATTTTGTTTATGTGTCTAGGGGGAACTGGAGCAACGTTAGGATTAGTTTTAGCAATGCTTCGATCGAAAAGTAAAATGTATAAATCGTTGGGGAAAATGTCATTACCGTCAGCCATTTTCTGTATCAATGAACCTGTAATCTTTGGTTTTCCAATCGTGATGAATCCAATCATGATGATTCCTTTTATTGCAACACCAATGGTTTTAGGAACAGGAACTTTTATATTAATGAAAATAGGTTTAGTAGGTAAAATTGTTTTTCAAGTTCCTTGGACGATCCCACCGATTATCGGCCCATATTTAGCAACAAATGGATCAATCGGAGCAGCCATCTGGTCTTTATGTTCAATTGCAATCGCTTACTTTATTTATCTTCCTTTCTTTAAAATGGCAGAGAAAAAACAGTTACTATTGGAAGCTGGAGAGAGTGAACAGGAAGCGATGAATGAAATTGAATCTGCCGTAGAGCTTCATTAGTCTCAAGGATGAATGTGACTGCTCGAATGACTGATTTTTTGAAATAAATGAACTTATTTGAAATAAATGAACTTAATAGAAAATAATAATTAGCCCCAAAACAAAATCGACTTTTCGTTTTGTTTCGGGGCTTTACTTGTACTCATTGTTTTAAATTATGAAGAACTTTTGCTAGATATTCAATAATAAATAAAGGGGCGACTTGGGATGTGATGTCTTGTTCCCAAAGTTTTTCTTGAGTTACGTAATAAGGAATATTTACCGTAGATAATTTTGAAATCGTTGAATTAGTGCTATTAGTAATGTAAATGATTGGCGTATCCTTAAAACTATAGCTGCTGAGATAATGAATGATTTCCTTCGTTTCACCTGAAACAGAAAGAGCGATGACACATGATTTTTCTAATAATTCTTTTGACAAATAATTTCTAGGATTGGTGATGGGATCTTCGATGCGAAGAGCCATTTGAAAAACGGATGAAAAGTACAAAGCACCGTATTCCGCCATGATATTAGAAGAACCAACACCTAAGAAAAGAATTAATTCCTTATTTAATAGAATAGAAACTGCTTCTTGGATTTTTTCTTGAAAATGTTGTTCATTGACTCTGGTCAAAAAATTCAAATGGCTAGAAGTATCGATTAAAATATTTGATGCTTTATTTTTTTCTTCTTTTAAGAACAATCGTAATCGAATTCTAAATTCAGAAAAACCTTCACATTCAAACTTACCACAAAACCGTTGAATCGTCGCCACACTAGTATGCGTATTTTCTGCTAGCTCACGAATTCTCATAAAAACGACAGTATCAATATGCTCAACAATATAGTTATAAATATCATAATCAAGGGAAGATAAATCAGGTGTTTTTTCTAAAAATAGCATCTTTTTCTCCTTTTGAATACGTCTTGTATCATAGCTGATACACTTATCATTATAGCGCTTACATATCTAGTGTGTAAAGGACTATTAAAACGATAGGTAGAAGATGTTATACTTCGCTCATAGGCAATAAGGAGAACGGAGTGAAAGAATGAATAAAAAATTAAAAGTCGTCACAATTGGTGGTGGCTCAGGATATACACCAGAATTAATTAAAGGGTTTATTGATCGGTATGAAGAAATGCCAATTACAGAAATTTGGTTAGTCGATGTAGAAGAAGGGGCAGAAAAATTAGCCATCATTACTAATTTAGCTCAAAAAATCATTGATCAATCAGGCTATCCGATTCAATTGATTTCAACATTAGATCGACGTGAAGCTCTACAAGAGGCTGATTTTGTTTTGACACAAATTAGAGCTGGACAATTGAAGTCACGGGTTAAAGATGAAAATATTCCTTTACAATACCAATTTGTTGGACAAGAGACGAACGGTCCAGGAGAACTACTAAATGCCTTTCGAACAATTCCAGTGATGATTCAAATTTGTAAAGAAATGGAAGCGCTATGTCCGAAAGCGTGGCTGATTAATTTTGCGAATCCAGCTGGAATGTTAGCAGAAGCGATTTTAAACCATACGAATTGGGAAAAAATGATCAGTATTTGTAATGGGCCACTAAATATTGAACATGCAATTGCAGATGCGTTGAATGTCCAAAGAAAAAGAATTTATGTTGAATTTGTTGGTTTGAATCATTTAGTTTTTGCTAAAAAAATTCTGTTAGATGGAAAAGAAGTAACAGATATTGTTGTCGGTCGATTAGCAAATGCTGAGATTCCTATTGACAATCCAGGTGTATCAAATTGGGATCCGGATTTTCTTAAAGGAATTGGGGCAATTCCCATGAGTTATTTGCAGTATTATTGGAAAACCGACGAAGTAGTGAAAGAAGAACAGCAAGCGGCAAACGGACAGGGATCTAGAGCTGTGGTTGCGCAAAAATTAGAGAGAGAACTATTTGAAATTTATGCTAAAGCAGATTTAACGGAGGTTCCTAAATTATTATCTAAAAGAGGCGGCGCGGGCTATAGTGAATGTGCTTGCGATTTGATTTTATCTATTTATAGCGATAAAAGAGATATTCAAACCGTTAATACTAGGAATAACGGAGCAATTGCAGAGTTAGAAATGACGGATGTGGTTGAAGTTAATTGTGTAATCACAAAAGCTGGCGCAATCCCACTGACTACTGGTAACTTGCCAACACAACTAAATGGAATTATTCAACAAATAAAATCATTTGAAAAAGTAGCTTGTGAAGCGGCTGTCACTGGAGATTATAAGAAAGCAGTCGTTGCTATGACCATCAATCCATTGGTTTCTTCAGATACGAAAGCTAAAAAAATTCTAGATGAGATGCTTTTAGCAAATGAAGCCTATTTACCACAATTTGATTTGACTCATCTAAAAGGAAAGGAGAGTGAAAAATGAAAAAAATGATAATGGCTATTGTTGGGTATGGGAAAAGTGCCAAAAGGTATCATTTGCCGTTTATCGAATTGCGCAAGGAAATTCAAGTGAAGTATATTTGTGATCCAGCTCTGACTTCAGAGGATATTGCTATGCTAAAAAACGAAGGGATTAAAGCTACTTTGGATTTAGCCGAAATGTTAGCTGATGAAGAAGTAAAACTGGTTACCTTATGTACTCCACCGAAAACTCATTTCACATTAGCTGAAATCTGTTTACTGGCTGGAAAAAATGTTGTTGTTGAAAAACCATTTTGTGAAAATATACAAGAAACAGAGCATTTGTTAGCTTTAGCCAAAGAAAAAAATCTAGTAATCATGCCGTTTCAAAATAGACGTTTTGACAGTGATTTTTTAACCTTGAAAAAAGTGATTGAGCGCAATTATTTAGGAGAGTTAGTCGAGTTAGAAGCACATATTGATTACTATCGTCCTAATCATACTGAACGGATAGGGACTAAGCTTGATGGTAGCTTTTATGGTTTAGGAATTCATGCGGTGGATCAAGCCATTGCGTTGTTTGGAAAACCAAATAAGGTGACTTATGACATTAGAAATGTACAAACGATTGAAAGTACAGTCGATGATTATTATGAACTGCAACTTTTTTATGATCGATTGAAAGTCATTTTGAAATCTAGTCAAATAGTAGCTAAGTCAGGCCCTCGTTATCGACTGATTGGTCTAAATGGTGTCTATGAGAAATATGGCGTAGATCAACAAGAAAATGATTTGAAATTAGGTATAAAACCAGGAAATTTTGATTTTGGTGTGGACGTACCTGATTTGTATGGCACGGTCAGGTATCAAAATGCGAATGGAGATTGGATTGAGAAGACCATAAAGTCCGAACTCGGTGATTATGGTCGATTCTATGATGAAATTTATCAAGTACTTAATAAAGGAAAAGCCAGTTTTATTAAAGAAAATGAAATTTTTGCTGTGATGACAATTATGGATGAAGCGCTACCGTAAGAAACTGGGGACACAAGTAAAAGGAGGAAAAAACGTGGATAAATTTATTGCTATCTTTCAAGAGAAAATCATGCCAAGTGTTTTAAAAGTAAGTGAGAATCGATTTTTAGTGGCTATTCGAAATGGTGTTGCGGTTACTATGCCGCTAACTATTGTTGGGAGTGCTTTCTTGATTGTCGCAAATCTACCTTTTGAAGGGTGGAGTGATTTTTTAGGTGACTTTGGAATTAAATTGGGTGTTCCAATTAATTTTACTTTCGGTATTTTGGGTTTAGTTGGTTGTGCTGGAATTGCTTATTATCTTTCTGAAACGTATAAAGTTGATCCAATTAATTCAGTTGTATTGGCTATGGTTGCCTTTTTAATGCTTCAAGCGTCAGAAGATTGGAGTATAAATATTGCAACGATGGGCGCATCTGGTTTGTTTACAGGAATTGTTACTGCTATTTTTACTGTTCTTATTATTCATTTTTTTGTTAGTCGAAATTTGATCATTCGAATGCCAGATGGCGTACCACCAGCAGTCGCTAAAAGTTTTGCCAGTTTAGTACCTGGAGCAGTAATTATTAGCTTGGCTTGGATCATTCGTGTGTTATTGGAATTTGATGTGAATAGTTTTGTTCAATGGCTATTCTCACCATTAGCTACAGGACTAAATACGTTGCCAGGAATGTTGCTGTATATATTTATGATTCTATTATTATGGTGTGCTGGAATTCATGGAAGTAACGTTATGGGCAGTATCGGTGACCCTGTTTTCCTAGCTTTGTTTGCTGCAAATACTGAAGCTTTTTCAAGAGGAGAAGCATTGCCGAATATTTTTGTTGGTGGTTTTTATATCACTTTCTTATGCTATGGTGGAACTGGATCAACGTTAGGCTTGGTCATCAATATGATGTTATCGAAAAGCAAGTCCTATAAATCATTAGGAAAAATGGCTCTGCCTTCTGCGATTTTTTGTATCAATGAACCGATTATTTTTGGTTTTCCAATTGTAATGAATCCAATCATGATGATTCCATTTATTTTAACACCGTTGATTCTTTGTACTGGAACCTATGTGTTAATGGCAACTAATTTAATCGGCAGAATCGCATTTAATCCGCCATGGACGACACCACCATTTATCAATGCTTATTTAGCAACTGGAGGGAATATTCCCGCTGTAATTTGGAGTGTGGTTTCATTAGCGTTAAGTGGGGCTATTTACTATCCGTTCTTCAAAATTTGTGAAAAACAAGAGTTGTTAAAAGAAAAAGAAGCAAACGTAAAAAATACTGAAATAATCGCTGAAAATAAAGAAGAATTGGTTTATTAAATTGGTTTAGAGGAATATAGAGTTTACGTAATTGAGTTGGAATGATAAAAAAATAAATATTATGTTTTTAATAGATAGTTGTATTCTAAACTTTACTTATATAAAGTTGAATTTAGAATACAATTTTTATTTTGAAAAATAAGTCATTTGTTTTGAATTTTTTTATTTTATCACCTACTATTAACTTGTACTTAAACGAGAGGAGTGGTTTTTTATGACAGAAAACAGAGTTGAGCCATTTAGAGATTCGGATGGAAAAGGATGGATTGATCATGGTCCGCGAAATTTATCTCGTGATCAAGAAAATCCAGATATTTTAGTTCCACCATCAACAGATCATGGTACTGTAGATAACTTGCGTTTTAGTTATTCAGATGCACACCAACGTTTAGAAGAAGGTGGTTGGACAAGAGAAATTACTAACCGTGAATTACCGATTTCCCAAGATGTCGCAGGGGTAAATATGAGTTTAGAACCAGGTGCTTATCGTGAAATGCATTGGCATAAAGAAGCTGAGTGGGGCTTGATGCTCTATGGAAATGCACGTGTAACTGCGATTGACGAACATGGGCGTAGTTTCATTGATGATGTAAAAGAAGGCGACATTTGGAACTTTGAAGCTGGGATTCCGCATTCAATTGAAGCATTAGATCAAGGTTGTGAATTTTTATTAGTATTCAGTGAACCAGATTTTTCAGAGAATAATACCTTCCTTTTATCTGATTGGCTAGCTCACACACCAAAAGATATCGTTGCGGCTAACTTTAAAAAACAGATTAGTGATTTGGAAAGTTTCCCTAAATCTGAAAAATATATTTTTAAAGCAAATGTACCAGGATCAATTGCTGAAGTGAATCGTCCTAGTAGTGAAGGGGAAGTTCCATCGCCATTTACTTTCCACATTGATCAATTAGAACCAATCATTTCAGAAGCAGGAAAAGTAAAAATCGTTGATCAAAGTGTTTTTCCAGCAGCAACGACAATTTCAGCAGCTTTTGTTGAAGTAGAACCTGGTGGAATGAGAGAATTACATTGGCATCCAAAAGCTGCCGAATGGCAATACTACATTCAAGGAAAAGCGAAAATGACTGTGTTTAATTCGGCTGGTTTAGCTCGGACGTTTGATTTTCAAGCCGGTGATGTGGGTGTCGTACCAATCGTTGCAGGTCATTATGTTCAAAATATTGGCGATGAACCATTGCGCTTTGTAGAAGTCTTTAAAAATCCAGATTACTCTGATATTTCATTGAATAAATGGTTAGGAACTTCGCCAGCGCAAATGGTAGCAGATCATTTGAATGTCACAAAACAATTTGCTGAATCTTTACCAAATCCAAGCAAACCAGAACCGGTTGTTTGGTATAAAAAACCTGAATAATCACAACGATTGATGAGGAAAGAGCAAGTAATTTAGAATGGGTGTTTGTCTCAATCTCTTTCAAAAATTACTTTTTCCTTATCTTGTATTTGAATCGAGAGACTGAAGCAAAGCATAATAAAGCATTTGTCTCAGTCTTTTTTTATAGAAATAGAGAAGGGAGTCTTTTTTATGGAAAATCGTAAGGTACCTACGTATCCTGTAATGGAATTACCATGGATTGCTTTTTTTCTAGCAATTGCTGCAGGTTCGATGGACGGGTATACGTATTATGTAGGCAAAGCCTTTAGTACGGTTCAATCTGGAAACATTATTCTTTTAGGGCAAACCATTGCAACTAAAAATTGGCAACATCTAAGCGTCGTGGCTTTAACTATTTTATGTTTTGGTTTAGGTGCGATGGCAACTGGTATTATTGAAGTTTTAGGAATTAAGCAAAAGAAAATTTGGGCGTTTGAAATTTTACTTGTGGAAGCACTCCTTTTGATTGGGGTAGGTTTTTCACCAATCAATAGTTATTTTACCGTTACTCATATTTGTATGATTATTTCATTTTTAGCTGGGATGCAAGGAAATGCGTTTCATAAAATTGATGGGATGCTATATGGAAATGTGGCGGTAACTTTAGTGGTTCAATTAGCCTTTAACTATATTATTCAAGCAATCGCTGGAGCAAAAGATGCCTGGAAAAATAGTTGGTTATATTTTTCTGTGTTAATTGGTTTTGCTGGCGGCGGTCTAGTTGGAACAGCATTAACTTCAGCTTATGGTGAAAAATCTTTATGGTTTACAGCAGTTGTATTGATTGGGATTGCTTTTTACTCTAAAGTAATCAAAGTTGAAGATAAGGTAATCGCTGTTGATCCAACCTAATTTGGAGGGATAAAAATGTTGTTTGATTGTATTGTTATTGGTAGTGGATTAGCAGGATTAACGGTTGCTTATGGACTTAAAAAAAAGGGTCAAAACGTAGCAATCGTTGAAGCAGATAAATTTGGCGGGGTAGTCAATAATGTAGGTAGTACGCGTAAGAAGGAATTAGTGACAATTGCGGAACATTACTTACAAAACCAACGATTTGAAGCGCATGGAATCCTCTCGCCAGTTAAATTGAATTGGCGTGAAACCATGAATTGGATTGATAGTTTGGAAGATTCAGAAGACTCTAAGCATCAATTGGCGCTAAAACAAGCTGGAATTACAACGATTTACGGAACCGCTGAATTTGTTTCAAAAAATGAAATTTCTGTTGATGGCATTCATTATACAGCAAAAAACGTTGTGATTGCTTCTGGAGGAATAGATCGTCCGTTTGAATTTAATGGCAGTCAATATTTATCTGATAGTTCAGTCTTTTTAACGCAAAAAGAATTACCAGCAGAAATCATGTTTGTGGGAGCTGGAATTATTTCCTTTGCTTTTATGACGATTGCTGCCGCATTCGGGGCTAAGGTAACAGTTTTACAACATGACGCTCTTGCCTTGAAAAATTTCGATCAAGATTTTGTGGGAGAACTACTTGAAATCAATAAGAAACGTGGAATCGATTTTCATTTCAATGAGCAAGTTAATGAGATCACCCAACTTGCTAACGGAAGATTAGTTGTTTCAACCAATTTGGGTCATCTATATGAAGTGGATAAAGTGTATAATGTTGCTGGTCGTGTACCGATGCTGACTTCATTAAAAGTAGAAAATGCTCAAATCGAATGTGACGAGCATGGAATCAAGGTCAATGACTTTTTAGCAACGAACCAACCTAATATTTTTGCCTGTGGCGATTGTACGAATGCTCCGGTTCCTAAATTAGCAACTTATGCGGTGTATCAAGCAGAATATTTGGTTTCTTATCTGTTGAAACAAAATTTAGCGCCTATTCACTATCCAATTAGTGCGATGTCAATTTTTAGTGAACCAAGAATTGCTCAAACGGGTGTTACAACCGCTCAAGCAGAAGCCGATCCAACACGATTTGAAATCGAATTAATCGATATAAGTAAATGGATGGACAGCAAACGAAAAGCTGAAAAAATAGCGTTATTAAAAACGGTAATCAGAAAAAGTGATGAACGGTTAGTTGGTGCTACCGTGATTAGCCAAGAAGCGGATATCTTAATTAATTATATTACTATGGGCATTCATGCCGATTGGACAAAAACTGATCTGAAAAAGCAAATTTATGCATACCCATCTATTGTTAATGATTTGGAACGATTTTGGGGTTAAGAGGAATAAACGAATGATAAAAAATGAACGGCGCAAAAAATAGATCCTTTATTTTGTGGCGTTCATTTTTTTTCTTATATTCAAATTATTTTTAGATGTCTTCTGTCATAAAGTCATGATAGAAGCTCCCGCTGTACATAGTAAATTTTAAAACCGTAAAATCAGTTATGCCGCCACCATTTTTGTAGTATATGTTGAATTCTTCTTGCCAAAACATACGCTTCTCTCGTTCTTCTAAAAGAACCTCCATTTTGCCGAGAAGAGTCACGCCTTGAAATTTAGTTGAATTACAAAAATACAAGCAAGCCTTAGGTTCATTGATAAACTGTTGTACCTTTGCAGATGATGTGTTTGTATGGAGATAAAATGTGTCTGCATCGATTTTTATTGGTTTTAACATGGCTCTGATAACAGGATATCCGTCTTCATTTATTGAAGCTAAAAAGCAAATTGTCTCTGAATCGATCAAATCTCTGATAAATTGTTCATTTTTCATAAGCGTACCTCCTATTTAGCAATAGCATAGCATGGCTGAAAGGATGAGTAAATTACTTACTTTTTCGTAGGTATGTGTTTAGAGAGTTCTTGAAAACGATAGTGGTGAATATTTTCGTGATTTAGCTGAATTTCTGGAAAATTCGAATTCTTCAATCGTTTTCCGACACTCTCTAGTCTTTATTAAGAATATTTTCACCAACTTCTTGCATAATAGTTACTGCTTCAAATAATTTTATGCCACGTTCTTTTAAATAATATTCAACTTTTAAAGGATAGCCAAGAAATTTATTTTTTCCGATAATTTCAAATTTGAGTAACTCGTCTAGTTGTTCAAGAAGCATCTTTTCATTGATTCCATGAATATTCTTTTTTAATTTGCTCAGTGAACAAGCTGGTTGTTTACTTAATTGCCATAAAATAATTGGTTTCCATTTTCCTCTGATGATGTCATGGGTGATCTCTAATGGGCACGTGTAGGTTTTTCGAATTTTCATTTTATCCCTCCGTTTGACTTATTATAACAAAAATGGCTTTCAATAGTGTTTTCAAAATGGAACGAAGATGAGTAATTTTTAATTTTCAAAAGTAATTTTCTTGACCATTTTCAATTCTTTCGTTAATATAGTTAGGGAACGAACTATATTGGAGGGTTGAAATGTGAAACAAAAAGTAGCTCTTCGAATCAAGATTGTTTCGAATGAGATCAATCGAAAAGTAACCGAACTTTTGAAAGAAGACGATAATCCGTCCTCTAGTACGCAAATGAGATTATTGAATTTTATTCATCGGCGAAATAACAAACAAGTCCCAGTCTATCAAAAAGATATTGAAATGGAGTTTGATATTCGTCGCTCAACAGCTACAGGAGTCCTGCAAACACTTGAAAAAAGGCGATTTATCGAACGAAAAAATTGCGCAGAAGACAATCGCTTAAAGGCGATTTTTTTAACGGACTTAGGAAATGAAAAGGTTCAAGAAAATCTTTGCAAACTACAAGGGTTCGATCGGAAATTGATTGAAGACTTATCTACGGAAGAACTAGATAATTTTTTATTAGTTTTGGATAAAATATCTGAAAATTGTAAAAATATTGAGATGAAAGGCGGGAAACCTGGGTGATAAAAAAACTACTTGCTAATGTAGGGGAATACAAAAAAGAAAGCTTGATCACTCCAGCTTTTGTAACTGGAGAAGTCATTTTGGATATTATTATCCCATTGATTATGGCTATGATGATTGATCGTGGAATTGAAAAAGGAGATACCAAAGCTATTTTAATGTATGGTGCTCTTTTATTTGTTTGCGCGTTAATTGCTCTTTATTTAGGAGCGATGTCAGGACGTTATGCAGCTATAGCTTCTGCGGGATTTGCGAAAAATTTAAGAGACAATTTATTTACGCGGATTCAAGGTTTTTCATTTTCTAATATTGATCGTTTCTCTGCACCTAGTTTGATTACACGGATGACGACAGATGTGACGAATGTACAAAATGCTTATCAAATGATTATTCGAATTTTAGTGCGAAGCCCATTGATCTTTATTTTTTCATTAGCAATGGCATTTCGAATTAATAGTCGTTTATCGATGATTTATTTAGGTGTAGTGCCTTTTTTGATTATTGGATTGAGTTTAGTCATTTATTTTGCTCATCCACAATTCAATAAAGTATTTCGGATTTATGACCGTTTAAATAACGTAGTACAAGAGAATCTCCAAGGAATCCGCGTAGTGAAATCATACGTACGTGAAGATTTTGAAGATGAAAAATTTACGACGGTTTCAAAAAAAATCTATCAAACTTTTTCAAAAGCTCAAAGTATTGTAGCTTTCAACAACCCTATTTTGCAATTTTCTGTTTATACATGTATGTTGTTGATTTCATGGCTAGGGGCAAAATTTGTAGTAGGTAGTACGTTGACGACAGGTGAATTAGTTAGTATGTTCACCTATACGATGCAAATTTTAATGAGTTTAAATATGATGTCAATGGTTTTTGTAATGGTCATTATTGCGCGAACGTCTGCTGAACGAATCACAGAAGTCTTGTCTGAAGAAAGTGATTTAAAGAACAATGCAGCACCTATTTACGATATAAAAGATGGTTCTGTTGTGTTCAAACAGGCTAGTTTTAGTTACACGAATGATCTTAATAAACTAGCGCTACGACAAGCGTCTATGGAAATTAAATCTGGTGAAGTTATCGGGATTATTGGTGGTACGGGAAGTTCTAAAACGACGTTAGTTCAACTGATTCCTCGTTTGTATGATGTGACAGAAGGTGCGGTTGAAGTTGGCGGACATGATGTCAGAGACTATGACTTAGAAACGTTGCGTGATCAAGTTAGTATGGTATTGCAAAATAATGTTTTATTTACTGGGACAATTAAAGAGAATTTACGGTGGGGCAATGAAGAAGCGACAGATGAGGATTTGATTCGTGTTTGTAAAATTGCTCAAGCGGACGGATTTATTGAAGAATTTCCCGATAAATATGATACGATGCTTGTTCAAGGTGGGAACAACGTTTCTGGTGGACAAAAACAACGCTTGTGTATTGCTCGAGCGTTACTGAAGAAACCAAAAATTTTGATTTTAGATGATTCAACGAGTGCGGTAGATACAAAAACCGATCGTTTTATTCGTGAAGGGATGAAACAAGAAATTCCTGGGACAACAACCTTTATCATTGCACAACGTGTTTCTTCGGTTGAAGATTCTGATCGAATTATCGTAATGGACAATGGGAAAATCGATGCTATCGGAACTCATGATGAGTTGTTAGCGAATAATCAAATCTATCAAGAAGTATATGAATCTCAAGCGAAAGGATTTGGTGAAGACGATGCCTAATGAACAAAGAAAAAGTATGACCCGAAATCCAATGCGAACATTAAAACGACTATTTTCATATATGTTTAACGGATACAAAATTTATTTAGCGCTAGTATTTGTTTTGATTATTTTAAGTACGTATGCCAATGTGCGTGGTTCACTGTTCCTGCAAGTCGTGATTGATGATTACATCACACCGTTGGTTGGTCAAAGCCATCCGAATTTTTCTGGCTTACTCAAAGCGATTACGACAATGGCATTGATTTATGCAGTCGGAATTGTTGCGAATCTGTTTTATAATTTGATTATGGTAAAAATCAGTGAAGGAACACAGAAAATTATCCGTGATGATATGTTTACCCACATGGAAACTTTACCAATCAGTTATTTTGATTCTAACTCCGATGGAAATATTATGAGTCATTATACCAATGATACAGATACATTACGTCAAATGATTTCTCAAAGTATTCCCAATCTATTAGCGGCCGTTGTCAGTTTTATCAGTGTGTTTATTGCGATGTTCACAATCAGCGTCCCGTTGACTTTGATTGTTATTCTTTCAGTTTCACTAATGATTTTTACAATCCGTACAATTGTGAAACGTAGTAGTCGTTATTTCGGTAAACAACAGCAAGATTTAGGAAAAGTGAATGGCTATATTGAAGAAATGATGCATGGCCAAAAAGTAGTGAAAATTTTTAATCATGAACCTCAAGTAATCAAAGAATTTGTCGAAATCAATGAATCCTTGAGAGAAAGTGCGACACAGGCTAATAAATATGCCAATAGTTTGATGCCAATCATGATGAATCTACTTAATATTCAATATGTGCTGCTTGCAATCATCGGAGGACTTTTTTCTGTTTATGGCATATCTGGGTTAACAATCGGAATGATCGCTTCTTTCTTACAATTAAGTCGTTCACTAAATATGCCAATCAGCCAAGTTTCTCAACAAATCAATTTTGTCATTATGGCGTTGGCGGGTGCGGAGCGAATTTTTGAATTGATTGATGAAAAACCTGAAGTGGATGATGGATATGTGACATTAGTCAATGTTAATCGAGTTGACGGTTACCTAGAAGAAAGTGAAACAAGAACTGGGATCTGGGCTTGGAAATATCCACATGAAGATGGAAAAATTACGTACACGGAATTAACAGGAGATGTACGCTTTGAAGATGTTTCGTTCAGTTATAACGGGAAAGATCGTGTGCTGAAGGATATTAATTTGTATGCTGAACCTGGTCAAAAAGTTGCTTTTGTTGGTGCTACTGGAGCGGGGAAAACAACAATCACCAACTTGATTAATCGTTTTTACGATATTCAAGAAGGGAAAATTCGTTACGATGGTATCAATGTTAAAAAGATAAAAAAAGACTCGTTACGTCGTTCATTAGGAATCGTTTTACAAGACACGCATTTGTTTACTGGAACGATTCGCGAAAATATTCGTTATGGGAATTTAAATGCTAGTGATGAAGAAGTTATCAAAGCAGCACAACTAGCGAATGCAGAAACATTTATTCATAATTTACCTCAACAATATGATACGATGATTTCGGGAGATGGAGACGGCTTATCACAAGGACAACGTCAATTACTAGCAATCGCTCGAGCTGCAATCGCTGATCCTCCTGTAATGATTATGGACGAAGCAACATCAAGTATTGATACTCGTACTGAAAAATATGTACAAGCGGGTATGGATCAATTGATGAAAGGGAGAACGGTGTTTGTAATTGCCCACCGTTTATCAACAATTCAAAATTCAGATGCGATTATGGTAATGGATCATGGACGAATTATTGAACGTGGAAATCATGAAGATTTGTTAGAAGAACGAGGTATTTATCACCAATTGTATACAGGAAAAGTTGAATTGGATTGATAGCAAAAAAATAATCCTGCAAGAGCTTTTGCTCTTTTAGGATTATTTTTTTTTAATTTATACTAATTCCAATTCTACCTCGATATTTCCTTTAGTGGCTTTTGAATATGGACAAAAAGCATGTGCTTTTTCAAGGTATTCTTGCGCTGTTTTTTCATCTAAATCCTCAATGTGAACTTCCATAATTACACCGATTGTAAAACCACCATCATCAGTAGAATAAAGTGACACACGTGCTTTAACTGTGCTGTCAGCAGTAATCCCGCCTTCTTTTAGAACATGTTGAAGGGCACCATTAAAACAAGAAGCATAGCCAGCAGCAAATAATTGTTCTGGATTTGTTCCTTCAGCATGTAAACCAGGAGCTGTAATTTTCATATGCATAGAGCCATTTGGTGCCTCTACATCGCCTTCTCTTCCCCCATGATTTATCATCGCTGTTTCATAAATTTTTTTCATTTTTTCTTCCTCCATTCATAAAGTTACTTTTATTGTAAGCGGTTATCTTTGGATATACAATTTATTTGACTCAGTAATTGCCAAATTGTCAAAATATAACTTAAATTTATGATGAAAAAAATCGCTTGAATTTCTATCATTTTATAATAGACGCTTGATCCAATCCAATTTTTTGGTGGAGTAGGGAGGGTAAATTAAATTCGCCATGGAATCATTTCGACCATAAGTAATTGCTTTTTTATGAGAAAAAGTATCAATACTGTATTTTCCATGATAATTTCCCATACCAGAGTAACCTACGCCGCCAAACGGTAACTCATCATTGGTGATATGCAAAATGGTTTGATTGATTCCGCCGCCACCAAAGGAAATTTCGTTTAGAATTCTTTTTTGAATGGCTTTATCTTCTGAGAACAGATAAAGAGCTAGTGGTTTTTCACCAGATTTTACGAAATCAATTGCTTCATCTAAATTATCGTACGTACAAATAGGCAGTAGTGGACCAAATAATTCTTCTTGCATCAATGAATTCTCCCTTGAAAGAGGAAGGTCAAACAGTGTTGGCTCAACAAAACGGGTAGCTAAATCGTATGATCCACCATGAATGATTTGTTCTTGATTTTCATCAATTAGTTGTTTGAAGGTTTCCATTGCAGGTCCTTGAACGATTCGCCCATAATCGGAATTATTTTGAATCTCATTTCCGTAAAAAGTAGTAATTTTTGCTTTAAGGGCGGCTATCAATGATTCTTTTACTTTCTTATCTACTAGAATATAATCCGTTGCGATACAAGTTTGACCGGTATTTATCAGTTTGCTCCAGATGATTCGTTCCGCTGCACGCTCGATATCAGCTGTATCGGTAACGATTGCTGGGCTTTTTCCACCAAGTTCTAGTACGACTGGAGTTAAAAAATTAGCGGCAGCTTTCATGATTAATTTGCCGACATGTGAACTACCAGTAAAGAAAATAAAATCCATTCGCTCTTTAAGAACGGCTTCATCGTCGATAGCAGTCGGTGAGATGACTTTAACATATTCTTCATCAAATACTTCAGCAATGACTGTTCCAATAACGGCAGCAACATTTGGCGTTTTTCTAGATGGCTTAATCAATGCACAATTTCCAGCCGCTAATGCACCAACCAATGGGACTAAAGTCAGTTGTAACGGGTAATTAAAAGGACCGATAATATAAACAACACCATAAGGTTCAAAATAAACTTCATTTTTATTTAATAAAGAAGCTAAAGCTCGAGGTTTACTTTGTTTTTTAGTCCAACGCTCAACATTTTTCAGCATATCTTTGATTGCAGCGATTACTATACCGAATTCTGTTGAGTAAACTTCCATTTCAGGTTTGTTCAAATCTTGTTCAAAAGCCCAGTAGAAATCTGTTTCATGTTTTTGAAGGTTGAGTAAAAGTTTTTCTAATTGCTCTTTTCTAAAGGAAAGATCTTTTGTCTGATTACTGTTAAAAAATGCTCGTTGTTTTTTTAAAATTTGTTGTAGATCTGATTGATTCATTGTCAGAACCTCCTGTTTTTATTAGTAGTATAGCACCGATTTTTTCTTTTGAATAATTAGAGCGATTATCCAGCGCATAAAAACGAAAAAAGCTTTAAAAACAAACAGCTATAGTTTGTTTTTAAAGCTTTTTAAATTAAGGTTTATTTTTTAGTTTTTATATAAGTATCGATTGGTTTTTGATAAGGCGACCATTCAGAATGTCCAGTATTAAAATACTGAGCCAGAAGATACCCAATATAAGGGCCAGTCGTTAATCCCGAAGAGCCTAAACCACTAGCAACTACAGCGGTATCGTTATCAGGTAAACAATTAAAGAATGGCGCAAAATCAGCTGTATAAGCCCGTGTTCCGACGCGATAAGAGACTGGAAATTTATCAAAAAATCGTTCATCAGCTAAAAAAGGACGTGTAGAGTTTGCTAATTGTGAAAACGCCGCTTTTGTTGGTGTTAGATCATTACCAGCATCATTTTCATGCGTAGCGCCAACAATGATTTGCCCATTAGCAAACGGTATTAAATCACTTTCACCGTCAAGCATCGCTACAGGCCAATGTTGACTATTTTTGTACTCAGTTTCAAAAACTAAAAGTTGTCCTTTTTGTGGTCGAATATCAACGGAATAATTCAAAGGTGCCAATAAATCAGTTGTTCCTGCGCCTGCACACAAAGCAATCATATCAAATTCTTCGGTACAATCTTCAAAAGAAACTGACCAAGAATCTTTCTTATCTTTAAGGGTCACAGAAGCGGAGTTAAAAATGATTCCTTTAGCAATCGCTCTGCTTTTCAGCGTCTGAAGGTAGTTTTCTCCATTTAATTTTCCGCCGCCTGTTAAGTACAGGGCAGGAGTCTTTTTTAAAAGGGGTAATTTTTCAGTTGTTTCGAGTTCTGATACTAATGAAATATTTCCAATCTCAGGTGCATCAATCTTCCGCTCTTCAGCTAACATCATCAAAGAATTTAATTCTTCTTTTTTTCGTAAAATCAGAGTTCCCGTTTGCTGATAAACAGAATCAGGTAAACCAAAATCTTGGTTGAGTTTCGAATAAAAAGCAGCACCATCTTTTGCTAAGTGATACCATTGTTTATTTCTTCTTTTGGATAACCAAGGAGAAATAATTCCAGCGCTGGCTTTTGTGGCTTGTCCGATCGATGAATCAAAAAGAGTCACTGTATATTTTGTTTCATCAATATAATTGGCTAAAGTCATGCCGATGATGCCGCCACCAATAATTGCTAATTTTTTCATGCGTTGCTCCTTAAAAAATGATTATTCACTATTGTTACACAAGTTTCTGATTCGCGCAAATAATCATTTTTTGCTTAGAAATTAGCTTAAATGAACCCCTTTGTCAACGTAGATAATGTCGCCAACGATTCCCGCCGCCAATTCACTAACTAAAAAGGCACAAGTATTCCCAACTTCTTCAATCGTTACGCCAACTTTATCAGGTGTACGTTCTTCGGAGAGCTTAATTAATTGATCGTAATCTTTCACGCCAGTAACAGCTAATGTTTTGATTGCACCTGCTGAGATTCCGTTGACATGAACATTCAGTGGAGCAAACTCAACCGCTAAATAACGAACAGCGGCTTCTAGCGAAGCTTTGGCGATACCCATCATATTGTAGTTTGGTACAGCGCGTTCTGAACCTAAATATGTCATTGTTACGATACCAGCGCCTGGATTTAATAATGGTTTTGCATGATTAGCGACTGCTAAAAATGAATAACTACTGATATCTTGGGCTAAAATGTAGCCGTCTCTAGTAATATCTGTAACATTTCCTTCTAATTCCGTTTTATTAGCAAAAGCAATCGCATGAACTAAGCCATCGATTTTTTCATATTTTTCTTGAATTGTTTGGAAAGCTTCAGCAATTGATTCATCAGAAGCAACATCACATTCTACAAGTAAATCTGTTGGTTCTGCTAATTTTAATAATTGTTTTTTCATACGCTCATTTTGATACGTATAAATAATTTCCGCTCCTTGTTCTTTTAGTGCTTTAGCGCAACCCCATGCAATACTTCTTTTGTTAGCGACGCCCATAACGACGACTTTCTTATCTTTTAAAAACATCTAAGTAATCTCCTTTTAATATTAAATTTAGTTTGTGAAAAGAATAAAATGTCTGTAAAATAATGCCAAATGATGGTTTAATAAAGTTGACGGATGAAAAAACAACTGGTATCATCTGTCTTAGTTATGATAATAATACCACCTAATTGAGAATAAAAAAAAGACAGACATTTTTCTTATGTCTGAATTATTAACTATAATACTTTGATTGTCAAACTATTTATCTGAGTTTTTAAGAAAAAGTGGTTGTAGTTAATAAATTATTTTGATTTGATTATCAAATAAAATGGAGGAAACCAATGAAACGAGTAGTAATTACAGGAATGGGTGCCATTACCCCATTAGGAAATAATGTAAAAGAATATTGGAAAAATTTACTTAGTGGAAAAATCGGTATTGAAAAAATTTCTAAATTCGACTCAGAAAACACAGGCGTTACTTTAGCTGGAGAAGTTAAGGAATTTGATCCAACGGGGATTCTAGATCGAAAAGAGCAAAAACGGATGGATTTGTTTTCACAATATGGAATTGTAGCGGCTTCTCAGGCTTGGGAGATGAGCGGATTATCAGTTGAATCGATTAATCCTAAACGATTTGGTGTAATTGTGGGAAGTGGAATTGGCGGCATGACAACGTTACAAGATCAAGTAAGAGTGATGGATAAAAAAGGAGCGAAACGTGTGACACCATTTTTTGTTCCTATGGTCATTGCTAATATGGCTTCGGGAAATATTTCCATCAAATTTGGTGCAAAGGGAACCTCGCAAACAATTGTAACAGCTTGTGCTTCCGCTACCAATGCAATCGGTGAAGCGTTTAGAACCATCAAATATGGTCTATCAGATGTCATGATTACTGGAGGAACTGAAGCAACAATTTGTGAAATTGGGATTGCTGGATTTGCGGCTTTAAGTGCTTTAAATACAACAGAAGATCCGACTCGAGCTTCGATTCCTTTTGATAAAGAACGGAAAGGATTTGTGATGGGTGAAGGTGCTGGAATGTTGGTTTTAGAAGAATTAGAGCATGCGCAAGAACGCGGAGCAACGATTTTAGCTGAAGTGGTCGGCTATGGAAGTAATTGCGACGCTAATCATATGACAGCACCATTAAAAGATGGAAGTGGAGCTGCTGATGCAATGGAATTAGCTTTAGCTGAAGCCGGTGTCAATCCAAATGAAGTAGGTTACATCAATGCTCATGGGACATCAACTCCAGCAAATGATGCAGCTGAAACTGCTGCAATTAAAAAAGTTTTTGGTGAAAATGCTTCAAAAATTGCTATTTCCAGTACAAAGAGTATGACAGGACACTTATTAGGTGCCGCAGGAGGAATTGAAGCAATCGCTTGTGTAAAAACATTAGAAGAAAATATCGCTCATCCAACGGCCGGTTATCAAGAACAAGATCCAGAATGTGATTTAGATTATGTGACGACAGGTGCTCGTGAAGTTGAAACGAACTATGCCATTAGTAACTCATTTGGTTTTGGTGGTCATAATGCGGTGATTTGTTTGAAGAAATGGGAGGAAGCTTAAGATGAAAAAAATTATGGATGCAACTGAAATTATGGAAATGATCCCAAATCGTTACCCGATTTGTTTTATCGATTACGTAGATGAGATTATTCCTGAAAAGAAAATTATTGCCACAAAAAATGTCACAATCAATGAAGAATTTTTCCAAGGACATTTTCCAGGTAATCCAACGATGCCAGGTGTTTTAATTATTGAAGCATTAGCGCAAGTGGGTTCGATTTTGATTTTAAAAATGGAACAATTCAATGGTGAAACGGCTTATATTGGTGGAATCAACAAAGCTAAATTCCGTCAAAAAGTGGTTCCAGGTGATGTGTTAAAACTTCATTTTGAAATTGTCAAAATCAGAGATTATGTAGGAATTGGGAAAGCAACTGCGTTTGTTGAAGACAAAAAAGTTTGTGAATGTGAACTAACGTTTATTGTGGGGCGCTAAATTTGCTAACGGACAAATAAAAGTCAGCTTTTTGAGCGTGCTTTTTAGCAACTTATTAAATTAATTTGAATAAAAGTGCGATTTAGCTCATCTCTTTAAGGAAAGTCTACCGATTATCTAGATTAAGCCTTGTAAATTTGCTATAATGTTTTTGGATTGAATTAAAACGAAGATAATAGGGTCAAATAGATGCCGTTATTTGCACGAAACTGAAAAGACATTGGTCAGAAGAGTTCTTGTCAGATACAGGTCTTCTATTTTACCGCTTATTTTGGTGGAGTAAGTGGAAATCATCTACTTATTCGCCCCTACAAGAGAAGGAGAATCAGACAATGATATCAGTAAGCGATCTTAGAGCAGGTATGACATTTGAGCAAGACGGTAAATTAATTCGAGTAATGGATGCCAATCACCATAAACCTGGAAAAGGAAACACAGTTATGCGTATGAAATTGAAAGATGTTCGTACGGGAGCAACGACAGATACAACGATGCGTCCAGATGATAAAGTGAAAAAAGCATTCCTTGAAACAAAACCAGTACAATATTTATATAGTCAAGATAACATGGCTATTTTTATGGATTTAGAAACGTATGAACAATACGAAATCCCAACTTCTGTTATCGATGAAGAATTAAAATATATTTTAGAAAATATGGAAGTTAAAATTCAATTCTTCGGCGACGAAGTAATCGGTGTAACTTTACCAACTACAGTTGTTTTGGCTGTTAAAGAAACACAACCTTCAATTAAAGGAGCAACAGTTTCTGGTTCTGGTAAACCAGCGATTATGGAAACAGGTTTAGTTGTTAATGTGCCTGACTTTATTGAAGAAGGTGAATTATTAGAGATTAATACGCAAGAAGGTACGTACTTAAAACGTGCTTCTAAATAATTCAATGAACTGAGCAATTGGGGCGATGAGCCCAAATAAGAGGTTGGAATAAAAGGAAAAATCCTTTTGTTCCAACCTCGCTTTTTTAGTTCGCTTTTTTCAAAGAAGTTAATAATTTTGCCAGATGTGTCAATAACCCTGCATAATCAGAGGCACTTGGTTTTTGTTGACCATAAAGTGATTGTTCATACATTAGGGTTGCTTGAATGAAGGCACCATGACATTCAGGATATTTTTTTTCAAAGCGTTGCGCATAATCTTTTAAGGGTTCATTTTTTTCCCGAGCAAGAATTTTTTCAGCTTTTTTTAGTAATAGGCTATAGCTAGATGCAAAATCAGCTTTCGTTCGTTTTTGATACAAATTAAAATATAACCAGAAAAAGTTTTTATAGTAGAAAAATCCGATAATACTCAACAAAAGAAAGCCTAAAAAGAGACCTGTCAATTTCACTAGTTTTGTCCAATCAAGTGATTCAGCATCCGTTTCGTCTTTTTGACTAGAAGTTGAAGTCGTGCTACTAGAAGTCGATGTTTCACTTGTCGTTGAACGCTCATTACTTGTAGATGATGATTCCTTCGAATTAGTGGATTGAGTTTCACTACTATTACTGTCAGTGGATTCATTTGTCGCTTCAAATCCAGGCGTGGGTTCAAAAGGAATCCAACCATAGCCTTCAAAATAGACTTCAGGCCACGAGTGAGCATGACTATTACGAATGGCATATTTTTTATTTTTGTTAGAAGTTTCTACCACATCTCCTGGCGCAAACCCCTTGGCCCAACGACTAGGAATCCCCACGGATCTTAACAAAACAACCATAGCACTGGAAAAATTATCACAGTAGCCAGTTTTTGTTTCAAAAAGAAAGTGATCGACATAGTCTTTGTCTTCCGGCGTATAGGCAGCATCTGTCTTAGAATAACGGTAGGAACCATCTGTTTTTAAGTATTGTTCGACCGCTTTGACTTTATCATATAAAGTAGTTTTCGATTCAGTCAAAGATAAGGCTAATTCCTGAACTTGCCCAGGTAACGTATCTGGCAGTTGTCTTTCTGCTTGTAGGGAAGACAGGGCATTCACGGGAACTTGTTCTAAATCATTTATTGTATAATCTGGTTCTTGAAAGGATAATAGTAATTCTTTAGGTCGTTGCTCAAAATTCAAACGATTTTTCATCTCAATTAGTTCTACTCGTTTATTATCAGTCAATGGAATTTGAACGTTTCCATATGGAAGTGGTAAATAGGTATCATTCGTATTGAAGACTAGCTTACTCGTTGTTTCTTCCTTGAAGCGTCCGCGATAATCAGTATCTGAAAATGTGAGAGGAGTTTTGGTTTTGGTCGTTTCTGAATTTGCCATCCAGCCTTTTCCCGTATAGTATCGTTTTGTTTCAACTCGCCAATAATGTTTGGTTGTTTGCTCTGCGGTGAACAGTATCGTCAAGTCATCATTAATCGGCCCACCGAGTTGCTTGTCATCATCGCTAAAACCAGTTGCAGATTGATTAGGCAAGCCATAACGATTGATTTGTTGATAAATTCCTTTTGAATTTAAATAGGTTCTAATCGGAAGTGTCTGCTCTATCAAAAATAGCTTTGATTTTGGAAATAGGGTCGGAACATAAAAAGCACTTAGTCCGATTACCCCACATAAAATAGTAGCTAGGACAAATAGTTTTCGGCTGTCATTTTTACTTAACGCTTGACTATAAATTTGGTAAAGATACAGCAATAGAAAAAGGCTGGCAATACTTAAAATACACCATTCAAGCTGTAATTGATTGACTAACATAAGTGAAAAAAGGTAGCCGATAATCACTGAAAAACTAAGTACCCATTTTTCATAATGAATAACCAAGACGCTCAATGCGATAATCAACATTAAAATAAAAAGCATAGCAGCCGAGGCAGGCATATAACTCAATGTTCCGTTAGAGATACTTTTAAAAATAGTTTGTAATCTAGCGAAAAAACTGGCAAGCCAAGTAAAACCAAACGAATGATCACTAGGAAAGTAATAGTACAAAGTAAAAAAATAACTGGTAATCAAGAAGCTTAGACGAAGCCACCAATGTTCAAAACACAGGTTGATTAAACAAAATAAACCAATCATTAAGCCAAGAAATAATGAATGCTCTAGCTTATAAACTGTTAGAAAAGGTGGATAAGCACAAAGCAACACGAGAAAACAAATTAAGGCATAAACCCATTTTTCTTTGATTCGATTAAGCATGCTTGTCGCCCTCCTCTCCAATCAAAAGCACTTGATCTTGAGAAAAAAGAAAAAGTTGTTTTTCTTTAAAAGCGATAACCGAAACTTCATTTCTATTTGCTAACTCTAGCAGTTGAGTAGTTAATGGTTCGGTCAGCTCTGGAGCAAAAATAAGCAACTTTTCTCCTGTAGGAAAAGTAGGCAGCAGCCGGGGTTCAATCGGTCGCATAGAAGCAAACAAAGAATCACGATCTTGTTGTTCTTGTTTATCCGCCAAGATTGTTTCTTTAAACTTTGTTTGCGTAGAAAGAACATGAGAAAAAGAATAGTAAATAGCTAAAATTGTTTCAAATTGTTCATGAACAACGCCATAAAAGACTAACCGAAAAGTATTTTCTGTTTCATGTTCGTATTCTTTGACAATTAACTCACCTTTTTTACTGGATTGCTTCCAGTCAATCACTTTAAGAGCGTCACCAGGTTGATAAGTTCTAAACGTTCGAATCATTGTTGTTGGTTGCCCTAATGTATTGCGAAAAGAAGTTGAACTAAGAACAAGTTGTTTTTTCAATTCTAATGCTAGTTCATGCTTGTACTCGGGAAGAACCATAAAAGGGCCTTTTACTTGATAAAACGATGTTTTAGAAAAAAAATCCAATAAGTCAAAACTTTTCATTGTGAGAGATAAGGTTTCAAAAATTCCTCTCTGACTAGGCGTAAAGTCAATCTCAATCATTTTCTTCTTGCCAGTATACAAAGGAAGTGAAGCACATTGTTCCTTGGTTGAAGCTAAATAAATAGATACAAGCGGAATTGGAACAAGCGTTGGACGATAACGAAAAAAAGTGAGCTTAAGTCTATTTTTTTTGTTAACCACCATTCTTGACTGCTCTAAAGTTTCAACGTGTATTTTTTTCGTTGATGGAAGAAAACTAAGGACATCAATCAGTAATAAAAAAGTTAAAAAGAAAAATAAAACCCAACCAGCTTCTTTGTTAAAACTCACTGTATAAAAAAAGACGAAAAGATAAAAAAATAAAAAAACTAAGAGACGAGTGAGATGTTTATTCAATAACCTTTTCATTCCTATCGCCTCACAGGAACAGGAATTCTGCGAATGATTTGATCAAGAATTCTTTGAACTCTTTCAGTAGAAGAAGCTGCACCATTTTTTAATATGAGTCGATGGGCAAAAGTAGCTGGTAAAATATATTGTAAATCTTTTGGTGTAACAAAGGTACGTCCTTCTGTCAAAGCAAAAGCTTTCGCCGCTTTAACAAAAGCAAGTGCGCCTCGAGGACTGATGCCCAATAATAGTTCTTCTGATTCTCTCGTCGCATGTACTAACTGTAGGGCATATCTTGCAACTTGTGGATCCATGTAAATCGATTGAGCTAATTGTTTTAATTCGCGGACATCTTCAATCGATAAAACTTGTTGAACTTGCTTTAGCTGTTCATTGGTAGGGTTTAGTAGCAAGGATAATTCGTCAGAAAATTCTGGATAACCAATGTGCAGTCTAAATAAAAAACGGTCCAGTTGTGCTTCAGGTAAGGGAAAGGTTCCTTCATAATCAATTGGATTTTGTGTAGCTAAAACAAAGAAATTTTCATTCAATTCATACGTATGGTTATCGATTGTTACGTGATTTTCAGACATCGCTTCTAGTAGAGCCGCTTGGGTTCGAGGGGTTGCTCGATTAATCTCATCGGCTAACAAAACGGTGGTGAAAATAGGTCCTGAACGAAATTCAAATGCTTGTGAAGCGGTATTATAAATTGAAACACCTAAAATATCATTTGGTAAAAGATCAGGTGTAAATTGAATTCTATTATAGGTTCCATGAGTAGCTTTCGCCAATGCTTTGACTAAAACGGTTTTACCAACCCCAGGAATATCTTCAAAGAGTACATGACCACCAGCCAAAAATGCAGCGACAGTCAACTGAATCACCTCTTTTTTTCCTAAAATAACCTTTTCCATTTCATTTATTAATAAAGCAATTTTTCTTTGAGCTGATTCATGCATAAATTAACTCACTCCTTTTGTATTATTGTATAGATAACGATAGATCGACGCAATAGGTGAAACAAAATTTATCAAATACACAAACAATCAGTTTCTATTTTTATTCAATTCTTATTTTCTAGTATTCAATTGAAGGATATGCTACTCTAAAAGAAGCAAAGGACAGTTTATGAATATAGTTGAAAGTAGGAAAAAGGAAGGGGTCATTTTATGAAAATCGGTTTTATTGGGACTGGCAATATGGCAACAGCTATTATTCAAGGGATAGTGGAAAAAGAATTTATCAAAGCGGAAGAAGTGTACTTATTTGATGTATTGACAGATAAGGTAAATGCACTTAGCAAAAAAGTAAATGGACACGCTTGTGATTCGGTGGAAGAATTGATTCATGCGGTGGATATAGTTGTACTGGCAGTGAAACCAAATGTGGTCGAAACAGTTTTAAATCAAACTAAAGAACTTATTTTAGCTAAACAACCAGTGCTCGTTTCAATTGCTGCTGGGACACCGCTAGAAAAAATATATGGGTACCTGGATACTGAGCAGGCAGTTTCAATTGTGCGTGTGATGCCAAATGTCAATGCTATGATTGGTTTAGGTGCAGCCGCCGTTTGTGGTAATCAATTTGCAAGTGATGAACAAATTGAGGCGGTGGTCGAATTATTTGAAGCAGTTGGATGTGCTTGGAAAGTGTCAGAAAAAGATTTTTCCGCTTTTACAGCGTTGGCTGGCAGTTCACCCGCCTATGCTTATTTGTTTATTGATAGCTTAGCTCGTGCAGGGGTAAAACATGGCTTGTCTAAAGAATTAGCTACACAATATGCGGCACAAGCGGTTTTAGGTAGTGCGAAAATGATAATAGATAGTGAAGAAAATCCGTGGACCTTGATTGATCGGGTTTGTTCTCCTGGAGGAACAACCGTTGCGGGCTTACTCGCTTTAGAAGAAGAAGCATTTATTGCAACGGTTGTAAAAGGGATTGACGCAACAATCGCCAAAGATCAAGAAATGAATCAAAAATAGTAAAAGTAAACATTCAAGTATCGTTAAAAATGATACATATAAATTAGCTCGTTCTCTTCATCACGTTGATTTGTATAATAAAATCCCATTGATTCATATAGCTTTCGCGCAACATGATTCTCTTCTTCAACCGTTAAAGCGAGAGTATCAGATTTACGATTATTTTCCTGTTTGATGACGCTAATAATTTCCGCTAGGGCTTTTTTACCATAGCCTTGACCTTGATACGTTTTATCAATCAAGAAATGCCAAAGGTTATAAAGTTGTTCTTCTGTATCGAAAATAACTGACAGATAGCCAACCAATTGATTACCTGAATAAATAGCACAGGGAGTTGTGACTTCCCTAAAGACGTAAGCATAAGCTAAACTTTTTGCTGTAGAAGCGACGTAGGCTTCCTGATGTTCTCTAACCTTAAGATCTAAGACTTCATCGATAGTGGTTGCATCTACAGGATGTAATACGATAGTTTGTGTCATAAATGGTTCTCCATATTTTTATTTAAAAGTCAATTAAAAACGAAAGGGGCTTTGCTAATGATTGGAGCTAAACAGAAAGAATGGGCAATTTTAAAATATTTGATTCTTTCAAAATCACAAAATGATTATCGACAAATCAGAAAATTATTTCAAAATCATTCTTGGGACGCTGAAAAGGAAGCTGTATTTCAAGCGTTGCTTCAACATGCAATGGCTGAACCACCTAAGAAAGGAAATCTAATAAATGCTTACCAACATGTTTGGGGCTATTTTAAAACGATAGCAACACTAGAAGAAAAAAAACACTATGAACAATTGTTAATTGCCTTTTCGATAGACACAGATGAACTAAAACCGTTTTTAAAACAGTTGACGCTAAAATATCAAGAATCCTATCTTCTACAATCGGCTTTGCTTTTTGAAGAAAAGGGGAAGCAAATTTTGAAAAAAGAGTGTGAACAGTAGATTAGGAAACTTAAAAATAGAATGAACGATTTCTTAGCTTACTGTGCCAGTTATTCTGTTAAATGCTCTTTTCCAGTTAGTGAATCAATCATGATTTTAATGATTCCTGTTCCTTTTACCACGTTTTCTGGAAGAGGATTGAAATGAGTTAAATCTTTTTTTGTTTCATGAATCATCAAGCGTTCTAACGCATGGATTTTTTCTTCGAATTCATCAATAAATGTGGCTGTTCCATAGCCAATAATTGATTGGTAGGCGAATGAATATTTTTCAGCAATTTTTCCCGTTTCAATCAACGCATGATTGGTATCTAATTGAATACAAACATTTGGATTTTTCTTGATTAAACTAACCTTTTTTCCTTGTCTAGCTCCATGAATATAAAGTATTAGTTGTTCATTTTCAGTCCACTCATAGCCATAATTCACAGGGACAACATAGGGATAACTTTCATCAAATAATCCTAAATGTACGATATGAGCTGAATCAACTATTGCTTTGAGTGTTTCTTTTTCGATAATTTCGCGTTCTTTTCTGCGCATGAACCTACTCTCCTTTTATAGCAAGTTATTTTTTTGAAACAAATTCTACTTTTATTTTACAACAATTGAATTTATATTTATAGAACAGAAAATGAATAGGATGACTATTTTTCTAATTTAGTTGAAAAACTTCGTTCTAAAGCCTAGCTTAAGCACAATATAAAGGTAAAAAATGTAGGCTTCGGTTATAATTTTTT
Source organism: Enterococcus sp. LJL99 (assembly GCF_054871725.1). Taxonomy (NCBI): domain Bacteria; kingdom Bacillati; phylum Bacillota; class Bacilli; order Lactobacillales; family Enterococcaceae; genus Enterococcus; species Enterococcus sp. LJL99. The sequence goes on along the minus strand of NZ_JBTXLT010000007.1, from coordinate 40,404 downwards.
TAGACAGATTCAATAAATGATTAATAGATAAGGTGGCGTATATGACACTCAAAGAGCAGATAATTGCAGAAAGTAAACGTTTAGGGATTGATAAAATTGGTTTTGCTTCCGCGGCTCCTTTCATAGAGCTAGAAGATTCATTAAATGAGCAAAAAGCTCGCGGCTACAATTCAGGATTTGAACATCCAGTAGTAGAAGAACGGATTTATTTAGAAAAAACATTTGAAAATCCGCAAACAATTATTTCCATTGCGTTAGCCTATCCAACTAAAATAAAGGAAGCAATTCCAAAAGATGAAAAACGAGGACAGTTTGCCAGAGCCTCTTGGGGAATTGACTATCATGAAATTCTTCGTGACCGCTTAGGAAAATTGATTTCATTTATTCAATCACAAGCAAATACAATTCAAGAACAGGAACAATGGCGTTTTGCTCCGCAAGTCGATACGGGAGAACTAGTGGATGTTGCAGTTGCCCAGCGAGCAGGATTAGGTTTTATCGGTAGAAATGGGTTATTGATTACTGAAGAATTTGGTTCTTTTGTGTACTTAGGTGAAATTGTGACAAACATCCAATTTGAAGTAGATGAACCTGGAGTTTTTGGTTGTGGAGACTGTACGCGTTGTATTACTGGTTGTCCAACACAAGCATTACTAGGAGATGGTCGGATGAATGCCAAAAAATGTCTATCCTATCAAACCCAAACCAAAGAGATGATGCCAGAAGAATATCGAAAAAAAATGCGCAATGTAATTTATGGTTGTGATATTTGTCAGTTAGTTTGTCCCTATAATCAAGGCAAGGATTTTCATTTTCATTCAGAAATGGAACCTGAAGTAGAGACCGTTTATCCTAAGTTGAGACCAATGTTACAAATGTCCAATAAAGAATTTAAAACGAAATTTGGTCATTTAGCAGGTTCTTGGCGCGGAAAAAAACCGTTGCAAAGAAATGCCTTGATTGCTTTAGCTAATCTTGGCGATCGTAGCGCACTTCCCGATATTTATACATGTACCAAAGATGTTCGTCCTGTAATTAGAGGAACTGCAGTGTGGGCTATTGGCAAATTAGGTAACCGAGAGCCAGAAAAATGGCTAGAAAAGCTAGAAGTGATGAAAGAAGACGAAACAGATTCAGAGGTTTTGGTGGAAATTAAGCAAGCCGAAAAACAATTGAATCAAAAAAATAAGAAAAAAAGATAAACTTGCTAAATTTAACTAATCTAGCAAGTCTATTTTTTGTAGTAAAATATTGCATTAAGCTGTATACGTTTACAAATAAAAAAAGCTATGCTAAACTATACTTGTTCGAACAAGTGGGAGGAGGGGATTTATGATTTGGTGATAAAAAACTAGGTAAGATTTAAAATCTTTTAGTTAAAAAAGACTAAAAGGAAAAGGAGAAGTAAGCAATTATGGAAAATACATCGAATAAAATTAATAAGCGCTATAATTTAACGAATCTTTCATTTAATCGTTTTTTAGTCTTTAGATACACAACAGCTATTTTTTTCTTTATTAACTTATATTGGACTATGTTATCTTTTGAAACGATTAGTAAAGGAAATCTATTACCGATTTTTTTATTAATGATTGATACCGCTATCATAGTAGAACAGACTAGAAAATATTGGAATCCCTCCAATCAATTGACACTGACAAGAATCGGTTATAGCATTCAAATCGTTATTAATTTGATTAGTGTCATCTTTATTTTATCTGGTTATCAACAGCTTCTTTTCCCATTTTTCAATGAAAAAGGACAACCACTGTTAATTGTCTTACTTTTATTAGGTTGTGCAATCAGTTCTTTTATTGAATGGCGTGCTTGGCAAATTGAACATAATAAAGATTCATATTTAACGCATATGAATACTATAAAAAATATGATGAAAGAAGACAGGTGATTACTATGGATTCAGAGAACAAATTATTTAAATTTTTGAACAATTATTTAATGGGACCAATGGGAAAAATTTCTCAATTTAGAATTGTACGAGGCGTAATGGCTGCTGGGATGGCTTCGATTCCTTTTACAATTGTTGGCTCAATGTTTTTGATTATAAGTGTCTTACCACAAACGTTTTCAGCATTACAAGGAATTTGGGATGTTTCATTTAATCGAGTTCAAAATTTATATATGCTTGGTAATATGGCAACAATGGGTATTTTAGCTTTGTATTTCTGTATTGTTTTTGGGTATGAATATACTAAAATTCAAGCGCAAGAAGAAAAAATTAATCTAAATCCATTAAATGGTGCTTTATTGTCAATGATGGCCTATTTTATGTGTTTACCAGAATTGATTTTTGAAAATGGTACAGCTACATTGATTACTCTAGTGACTGATGATAAAAAAATCATCGATGGTTGGGAAATGTCTGGTGGGGTTACACGTTTAGGAACAACAGGTATTTTTACAGCAATCATTATGTCAATCATTGCCGTCAAAATTTATGCATTGTGTGTTAAGCGTAAATGGGTCATCAAAATGCCTGAAACTGTTCCAACAGGTGTTTCTAGTTCATTTACTGCATTGATTCCTACTGTTTTAACCGCATTATCAGTAATTATTATTAACGGTCTTTTAGTTGCTTTAGGAACAGATATTTTCAAGATGATCGCGATTCCATTTAGCTTTGTCACTAATTTAACGAATACATGGTTAGGATTATTAGTCATTTACTTCTTGATGCATGCGCTTTGGATCGTGGGGATTCATGGTGCTACAATCGTAACTTCATTCTTGACGCCAATCGTTTTATCTAATATGGTTTTGAATCAAGGGGGCGCTAATATTCCATTTGCTGGTGAATTTAATAATAGCTTTGTTACCATCGGTGGTTCAGGTGCAACGTTAGGAATGGTTATTTTCATCACATTCTTTGCTAAATCAACACAATTAAGTGCCTTAGGGAAAGCAGCGATTGTTCCTTCTTTCTTTAATATCAATGAACCTATTTTATTTGGGATGCCAGTAGTATATAATCCTTATACAGCGATTCCATTCTTTTTAGCTCCGATGAGTTCAATGTCTGTTGCTTATTTTGCCATTAAGTGGCACTTAGTTAATCCACCGATTGCTCAAGTTCCATGGCCAACTCCATTAGGTTTATCAGGATTTATTGGTTCAGGTGGCGATTGGCGTGCCTTTGTCTTAGGTGTTGTCTGTGCCGTTATCGCTTTTGTGATTTGGTTCCCATTCATTAAATTCTACGATGGTAAATTGTATCATGAAGAACAAGCAAAAGCGGCTACTTTGAGCTAAGAGATCACTTCGCTTCATATTTTTAAGTGAAAAGAGGTTTATTAAATGACCAAACCTAAAAAATCAATCGATATCACAACCTTAGTACAGGAAATGATTGTTGCTATTCAAAATGGAACATTAGCCGATGAAAAAGGCAAATTACCAGGTGAATATAAATTGATGGATCACTATCAAGTTTCTCGTTACGCATTAAGAGAAGCTTTGAGTAAGTTGAATGAAATGGGGTATCTTTATCAAGCAAGGGGAGTGGGTTCCTTTGTACGACCAAGACGCCATGAACGAGTGATGACTTTACAAAATTCACTAGATTTTACCGAAGAAATTGCTCGGCAAGGAAGAACGCTCCAAACTGTAAAAGCTACACAGCAAATACTTACGGTTGCAGAAGCTGATTTTTTACCGGAAAATTATCAATTATTCCCTGATTTACAGTTGATAGAAATCGAGCGATATAGGACTTTGGATGATGAACCTTATCAAATCGAAAAATCGTATTATCTAAAAAACTTAGCGGAAGAAATTCCCGAAAAAATTATGTATGATTCAGTCTTTCATTTTTTTGAACAGGAGAAAGCACTGAAAATAGGTTTTCTTGATAAAGTGATTAGTTGTGCACCGTTAATGGAAGTTGGCGCCGATTTTTTCAATTTACCAGTAGGAGCCCCCACCTTGATAGTAAGGGATGATACCTTTTTGATTTCTGGGGAATTATTTGCTTTTTCTAAAATTTGTTACGATTATCGTAAAGCAGAGCTATTTATGTTTAAAAAGACGTATTGATTTTTACTAAAATAAAAAGGTGAAACAAAAGCAACTCTTTGCCAATTTTGGCATTGAGCGAACGCTTTTGTTTCACCTTTTTCATTATGTTTGCTGGAATTGGCTATTATATAAAGTAGCGTATAGTGAATCTTCAGCTAATAATTCTTTATGCGTGCCTTTTTCAACAATATCGCCATCCCTCATGACTAAAATTAAATCTGCATTTTCGATTGTTGAAAGACGATGAGCAATTACGAAACTTGTTCGACCACTCGTTACTTCATTCATTGCTTTTTGAATATGTGCCTCTGTTCGTGTATCAACACTAGAAGTTGCTTCGTCTAAAATGACGACAGGTGGATCAGCTAAAATAATGCGGGCGATTGTTAATAGTTGTTGCTGCCCTTGAGATAATAACCCACTTTCACTAGAAATAATCGAGTCATAACCATCAGGTAATGTTCGGATAAAGTGATCACATTGCGCGATTTTTGCTGCTTCAATGATTTCTTCTCGGCTGGCATCCATTCGACCATAAGCAATATTATCGGCAATTGTTCCTTCGAATAACCACGTATTTTGTAAAACCATACCAAACATTGCGCGTAAATTACTACGTGAAAGAGACGTAATATCGATTCCGTCAAAGGCAATGGCTCCTTGATTTAATTCATAAAACCGCATTAATAAATTGACCAGAGTTGTTTTTCCTGCGCCTGTTGGACCAACGATAGCAACCATTTGTTTTGGTTTGACCTCAAAATCAACTTGATTCATTAAGATTTTTTCTGGCGTATAACCAAACTGTACGTTTTTAAAGGCAATGGCTCCTTCAGGTTGGTGGATGACTTGTAGCTTTTGAGCTTCTGGAACATCTTCTTTCGCATCTAAAATCTCAAAGATTCGATCGATGGCAGCCATCGCTGCTTGAATCGAGTTGATGACATATGAAGCAGTTGAAATTGGTTCAGAAACTTGATTGATATATTGTAAATACGCTTGCAGTAGTCCAATTGTGATCGCCCCTTGTACAACTAAAAAGGCACCTAAAATCGCACTAATAATAAAAGCTAATTGATTGATTAAACGAATTGCAGGGTAAATGGCAAAATTGAGAAACTGAGCATTTAAGAAAGCTTTATAATGTTTTTCGTTTGTTTCAGCAATCGTTGCTTTGGCTTGTTCTTGTTGATTAAACGTTTTTGTCACTAAATTTCCTGATAAAAATTCTTCTGTTTTATTATTTAGTTCCCCTAATTCTGCTTGACTTTCTTCAGCTAATTCTTTATTTTTGTTGGCTATTTTTCCGGTTAAAAATGAACTAGTCGCAATTAGCAAAATGACGATCAATGTTAATTTAACATCGATATAAAAAAGCATCATCCCTGCAAAAATGATTGTTGAGATTGAGGTGAAAAATTGATTGATGCCTGTCAATAATACTTGTGATAATTGATTTAAACTTGTAGTTGTTCGCGTTAAAATATCACCGACTTGATGCGTATCAAAAAAGGATAAAGGCAATGCCTTGAATTTTTTCGTCACTTCTTTTCGCACACGTAAAGTAATTTTTTCACTTAAAGAAGACATTACTCTTTCTTGAATATAAGAAAAAAGACTACTTAAAATAGAGAAAACAATTAGTAAAATTACTGGTATCAGCAATGCCTCTTGGGCTAATGAAAAAGTCATGTTGGACAATCCTACGCGTTGAATGGATGCAAGTAAGTCATCAATAGCAATCCCCATTACAAAAGGCATAGCAATTACAAGCGCATTTCCAATCAAACTACAGACAATCAATCCCACAAAAATGGGATATTCAGGGCGAATCAATTGTAAAAAACGCTTAAATGTCTTTTTGTCGATTTTTGTTGTTTCTGTGTTTAATGATTCCATCAGGCATCCTCCTCTACTAATAAGCCTTGCGAACGGGCGAATTCTTGATAGGTCGTGTTTTCTTGTAGCAGATTTTCATGCGTTCCTTGTCCAACAATTTTTCCTTCATCTAAAACGATAATATGATCGGCTTGTTTAATGGTACTCAATCGTTGAGCAACGATTAACAAGGTTTTATTTTTCATATTTTTTTTCAGTGATGATCGTAAAGCCGCATCCGTTTGATAATCAAGAGCTGAGAAACTATCGTCAAAGACGTAGAGATCAGCAGGTTTAATCAATGCCCGAGCGATACAAAGACGTTGCCTTTGTCCACCAGAAAAATTCGTTCCGCCTTGGGCGACAAAAGAATCATACCCATCAGCTAAAGTAGCCAAATAGCTAGACAATTGGGCAATTTCAGCGGCTTGATCCATTTCAGCAATCGTTGCGTCTGATTTGCCCATAGCTAAATTACTTTTAATCGTACCACTGAATAAAAAAGCTTTTTGTGGAACATAACTGATTTTGTCTCGAATCTCAGTTTGGGATAACTCTCTAAGATCTCTGCCACTAAATAGAATTGCCCCTTTAGTGACATCATTCAATCGTAGCAATAATTTTGCAATCGTGCTTTTTCCAGAACCAGTCCCACCAACAATCGCGGTTGTTTTCCCGACAGGAATGGTAAAATCAATTTCTTCAAGTACTGGCTCATCTGCTTTACCATAGCTAAAAGATACATGATTAAATGTAATCAATGCTCCTTCATTTTCTTCATTCGTCTTGGTTATAGTTGATTCTGGATCAGTGATTTCAACTGTTTTGTTTAAAACCTCTTCGATTCGTTGAACAGAAGCGAAAGACCTAGGCATCATAACAAGAACCATCGCAGCAATCATTAAATAGGCTAATGTCAGTAACGAGTATTCCACAACAGCAGAAAGTGTCCCGATTTGAAGAGTTCCAACGGCTACAAAGTGACCGCCAACCCATAAAATAGAAGAAAAAACAATGCCCATCAGTAAAAAAGCGAGTGGTGTAATCCAAGCAAAAATTTTATTGACTTTAATCATACCTGTAGCATAATCAGCAAACTGTTGATTCGTTCGTTTTTCTTCATAATCTTGATTATTGAATGCACGAATCATATTGATGCCAGTAAAAAATTCTCTTAACGTGACAATCACTTTATCCATTTTCGGTTGAATCTCTAAGGAAAGAGGAGTTCCTTTTTTCATTAAATAGGTAACGACTATGCCAAATAAGACAATTGCAATCAAGGGTACAAGGGCTAGCGTAGCCGAATATGTATACGTCATATATAATGAAAAAACTGCAATGATTGGTGCCGGTAAAATCAACTGTAAAAATAAAACAATCATCTGCTGGATATTATCAACGTCACTCGTCATTCGAGTCAATAGAGAACCTGTTCCAAATGAGTTCGTATCCTTTATTGAAAAAAGTTGCAGTTTATCAAAGAAAAGTGTCCGTATTTCAAAACCAAATTTCGCAGCAACTTTTGCGGATAAATAACTAGCTACAATTGCTGAGATAGCTCCAAATAAAGCCATAGCAATCATTTGAATGCCAATGAATAAAATAATATTTCGTTCACCGCTGGCAATTCCTTCATCAATCAATTGCCCAACTAGCATGGGTACGCCTAATGTACCGATAATTTGTAAACATAAGAAAATAACAGTCCAAAACATTAAACGCTTATTTTTCTTAATAAAAAAATGAATAATTTTCATCAATTATTCCTCCTTTAGTTAATCCTAAAGAATTCTACACCTTCAAGTTACTTGAAGGTCAACTTTTTTTGTTTATAATAATAGATGAGGTGATCATATGGAAAAAGAAAAACATTTTACTGTCGGACAAGTAGCCGAGTTTATGAATTTATCAAAGTCAAAGATTCGTTATTGGGATGACATGGGCTTGCTTACTCCATCAAGAAATCAGGAAAATGGCTATCGTTTATTTGATATAGAAGATATTTTGACGATCAGCGATATTGCTTTTTATCGAAAATTAGACATTCCAATCAATAAAATGAAAAACCTATACCGACGTTCACCAGAAGAATTATGGGCGATTTTAGATGAAACAGAAAAAAAAGTTTCTTTAGAAATGGCGAATTTAGAAATAAAACATGCTGGACTCAAACAACGAAAAAAACAATTACTTGATTTAATTGAATTAAAAGAACATGAATTTATTGAAGTTCCCTTTGACATCAGACGAATTATTTCGATTGATTTAAATGATCCTAGAGAACTACAAGGGTATATTGAAAATCCGACCAATCTAGTGATATATATTGATAAGAAAAATCCTTCAGAAATTGTTAATGGTTTTGCGGTGGAGCTAGATGAATTTATTGATGAGCCGACGATTTGGCAAGTAGAAAGTCCACATACGAGAAAATATCAACAGTTTCTATTGATTTTAGAATCAGAAAATCCGCAGAATAATAATGCTAAAGAGAAACGAAGTCGTTTAGAGAAAGCTGGTTTTTCAACAGGGACGCTTATTGGTCGCTATGTTATGACGATGACGAATGAAGAAAATAAATATATCGACTACTATAAAGCGTGGATTGAAATAGATTAGAAGTTGAAGGAATTATAGATGAGGAGAAGGACAAAAGCAAAAAAATGCATTTATTACGATAAATCATAGAGAATAGAGTGCTCCGCTGATTCGTCGCTAGTTGGTGATAGTTTATAACTATCAAGTGGAGTCAAAAGTTATTGCCATTACGATAAAAGTTGATTTATGATAGAAGTATATAATAATTGATAAGATAAAAATTTATAAAATAGTAATTGAATAGGATGCTGGAGGAAAAAAATGGAATTAATTTCGGGAAAACAAGGATTTGAATTGGTTAGCGAAAATGGTAATTGGATTTTGAAAAAAGAGATTGGTTTTTCACCTGTCGAAATGCTGGTTGCTTCGGTGGGCGCTTGTGGTGCCTATGTTTACGAAAAAGTTTTGACCAATTCTGGAATTACTTACCAAGTAGAAAATGTCACAATCGATTACGAACGGGCAGAGGATAAACAAGCAAAACCTGTTAGCAAAATCAGTATTTTATTTGTGTTAAGTAATGTACCGCAAAATGAACAAGCAAAAGCAGAACGCGCGATGGGGTTGATTGGGAAAAATTGTCCGGTCATTCAATCATTGGACGCCTCTATTGAAGTGAGTGAAGTTGTTCGTTTTATTTAAAGAAAAGAGCTATTGTTGGTTTAGAATTGTTTGGGTTTGAAAAGGAGAAGAAAATGAAAAAAGTACTTGCTTTAAGTATCATCACACTGTTGTTGGTCGTTGGTTGTGGCACCTCTAAAAAAGAAGAAACTTCTGAAAACAAAACGGAAAAAACTAGTATTCATTTCACTGAACCTGCAGAGTTACTTACTTTAGATACGACACAAGAAGAAGATTTTACTAGTTTTAATGCTCAGAATCAAGTATTGGAAGGCTTGTATCAATTAAATGAAAAAGACGAAACAATCCCTGCTGTAGCCAAAGAGTTGCCCAAAATTAGTGAAGATAAACAAACCTATACGATTAAATTACGAGACGATGCAAAATGGTCAAACGGAGACCCAGTAACAGCAGCTGATTTTATTTATGCTTGGAGAAGAGCTGTGACACCTGAAACAGCACCATCCTATGCTAGTTTATTTGTTGGTTCGATAAAAAATGCGGAAGCTATTTATGATGGGAAAATGAAACCAGAAGAGTTAGGGGTTCAAGCACCAGATGATCATACCTTAGTTATTGAATTAATTAAACCAATCCCTTACTTTACCTCCTTACTAACATTTGAAACCTTTTTCCCGATTAATCAAGCCTTTGCAGAAAAACAAGGGACGAATTATGGAACATCAAGTGATACCACCCTTTATAATGGTCCGTTTGTTTTAGAAGGTTGGACACAAAATGCTGATAGTTGGAGTTATGTAAAAAATCCACACTATTGGGATGCTAAGAACGTGAATATCGATGAAATTAAAACCACCGTTGTTAAAGAAACTAGTACGGCGGTCAATTTATATCAAACAAATGAAATCAATCGAGTAGTGCTAGATGGTGAATTTTCTAAACAATATAAAAATGATGCTGATTTCGTCAATCAAAATGATACAAAAATGGGCTATTTACGTTTTAATCAAGGCGAAAGTACGCTTAAAAATGTAAATTTACGTAAAGCTATTGCCTTAGCAATTGATCGTAATGCGTTTGTCAAAAATATTTTAGGGGACGGGTCGTTAGCTGCGACGGGCTTTGTACCGAAAAATTTTGTTCAAAACCCTGAGACGGGAGAAGATTTCCGCACTGAAAATGGAGAATTACAAACATTTGATCAAACCAAAGCAGTTCAAGCCTTCGAACAAGCGAAAAAAGAGCTTGGAGAAGAAACGATTAAACTGACCTATTTAACAACTGACTCAGATTCAAATAAAAAAATTGCGGAGTATTTAGCAGGACAAGTCGAAACAACGTTGCCTGGACTTTCTTTTGAAATTGCAACGCTACCAAGTAATAATTTACAAGAACGCTATTTGGCTGGCGAGTATGATATTGCTTTTGGGCAATGGATGCCAGATTTTAAAGATCCGATTACTTTTTTAGATATGTTTGAATCGACATCAGGATTGAACCATGTGAATTATAATAATCCTAAATATGACCAATTAATCCAAGCGGCAACGACAACAGATGCAGGAAATGAAGAAAAACGTTGGCAAGATTTATTGCAAGCTGAAAAAGTGCTGCTTACCGAAGATTATACAATTGCTCCAATTTATCAACAACAAACAGCCTTACTACAAAATAAAAATATCACAGGAGTTGTAAAACATAGTTTTGGTTCTCCTTATAGTTTTAAATATATCAAAGTAAAATCGTGAACATAAAAACACGTCAGAAAAAATTGCGTACGTTTATTTTCTGACGTGTTTTTTAGAATCTTTTTTGCTATTTAGCAGTGATGAGCTATACTTAAGATACTAAAAGCGTTAAATTTATTCGTGGATGAGGTGGGTGAGACAAAAGTAAAGAACACTTTTGTTTAATCTCTTAAAACCGAACAAACAGCATAAAACAATCAGAATCTCGGCAATTTCCTAATCAGCATTCATTGCAAAAAGCGCAATAACTGCTGATTCGTCCAATTGCTCAATTCTAAGCGATTGTTTTATGACCTGATAAACATTGGTGCAAAAGCAGCTACTACGCTGCGTTTCGATCACAACAATTTCTAAGAGTTAAATCTCTAAGAATTGAAGGCTTCAGAAATAAGCCGAAATTGTTGTAAAACACAGGGAATGAAATAAGCTGATGTTGCACAATACCTACTCGGTTACCAAAAATTTGAAGAGCACCAAGTAGGAATCATTCAACATCGACAAGAAACCTTTCGTGTTTCTTGTCATTTTTGGAAATTCCTTCTTATTACGATAACTCACGAAGAATGCAGTGATTCGATGATACATCGTACCTACTTGGTTCTCGGAGCTAACCGCTTTTGTTCCAATCTCTTATTTAAAAGGAGTTCAAAAATGCGTTATATTAGATGTTTTCAATTATCCAATCAATTAGTCAAAAATCCCAATATTTATCCTTATAATGTTCTTAAAAATAAATCTGGTGAACTGATTTTACTTGATGGAATCACTATTTTCTATGGAAATAATGGTTCTGGGAAATCAACGCTACTTAATCTTTTAGCAACGAAATTAAAGATTAAAGGGGCGGTACCACCACCTAAATACGGCAAATTAGATTATTTTCAACGATATATAAAAGAGATGACTGTTAGCTTTGAAACGTTGGAAGATAGCTCAAGATTACAAAAAATCCCTGAAAATAGTCGATATTTAAAAAGCGAAGATATTTTATATGAAATTAAAAAAATTCAGCAAGAAACTATTTTACAAGAAGGGTATCATTATGAACGAAGACAATTTGGCATGACTAAAGAAGAGTGGTCTGTACATAAAGAATCCTATGCAATGCAACAACAAATGGAACGCCGGATGTTTGCTCAAGAAAAATATTCGAATGGGGAAACAGCTATGCAAATTTTTGAGGACTACCTAGCGCCAGATGGACTTTATTTTTTAGATGAACCAGAAGCTTCATTATCCGCTGAAAATCAAGTGAAATTAGCAGCATTAATCAACGAAGCTTCAAGGTTACTAGGATGTCAATTTATTATCGCGACGCATTCTCCATTTTTGTTAGGCTCATTGGAAGCAACAATCTACAATTTAGATTTGGAAGGGATACAAAAAAGTCGTTGGACACAGCTGGAAACCGTTAAATTTTATGAACAATTTTTTGCTCAAAGAAGAAATGAATTTCAGTAAGATTTACTCATAAGAACGATTACTCATGAATCTCTATAACCGCACTATTTTTTTCTTTATTTTCATAAACGGAAGTTGTAAAGGAAATTACACCAGAAAGTAAAAATAAACTGATGATTGTTCCTTCACGAATATAAAGCGGAAGATCCCAAATCATTGAAATCAACAATGAAGTAATGACTGAAAAAAGATCTACACCGTATCTAAAAAAACGAAAAGGAATCTTTGTTTTGTTGCCTAGTTGTTGACAAACGCTTTCGATTGGAAAACGAAGAACATTTAAGTGAATCACGCGACCCGTAGCAAAACCAGCGATACATGTTCCTGAAATAAAAAGTAGAATATTAAGGAAGTAAGATTCAATAGTTAAATCATTTAAAATTGAGTAAGAAAAGAAATTAATGATTGAACCTAAGCCTAAAATCGATAAAAAAATTAAACTGTAGTTTTTGATTTCTTTTCCACCAGTTAACAAAATATAGAAGAGTAAAAAAATTCCATTCATTAAAAAAGTGATTGTCCCGATTTTAATGCTACTGATTGCCGAAAGAGCTGCATTCAAGGAATTAAAGCTACTGACACCGATATCTGCTTTCAAGGTTAAACTAATTCCGATGCCACTCAAGATATAAAAACAAAGCGATTTAAATACGTTGTTCATGTTATTGCCTCCTAATAAGTATTGTTATTTCGAAGTTTATGCTATAGTAGAAAAAAATAATAGGAGATATCTCCTGTTTTGGAGGGAGAAATGAAAAAATATCGATTTTTAGACTACCCAAACAGAGCAAAACTTAATCTTGCACAAGCGCAGGAATATTTTTCAACAGAATTACTTGCTCAAGGATCTATCTTTCAGTTTGATTCGAAGGAGTTTATTGTTCGATTTGATCAAAAATTAGACTTTTTATTTTTGATTCTTAGTGGCAAAGCGAAGATTTATATGGTTCATGAAAATGGAAAACGATCATTATTACAGTTTTTAGAACAAGGGAATCTAATTGGAGAGCTTTCACTTTTAGCAGTAGAAGATCAAGTGAAGGATGTTGTTGCGATTGATTCTTGCGTTTGTTTTGCCATCCCATTTGTTCAAGCGAAAAAGGAATTATTAGAAAATCCAGTTTTCTTACGGCAGCTTAGTAACTTTCTAGGTCGAAAAGTATTAAAACGAGTTGATCATTTTTCACAGAATCAGAATTATGAATTAAAGTATCGTTTAGCTGCATATATCAAGCAAACAGAAGTAGCGGGTCATTACCAAGAGAAACATACCGAAACAGCGGAGTTTTTAGGTGTAAGTTATCGACATCTAACTTATACGATTGATGGCTTTAAAAAGGAAGGAATTCTTACTAAAAAACAAAATTATTTTTTAGTTAACTTTGAAAAATTAAACAAGTATTTAATTGAAAAATAAATAAAAAGAGCGCTCAATTCAAAAGTTCTTATTACTTTTGGATTGAGCGCTCTTTATGAATAAAGTAGCTGAAAACTACCTCTAAAATTAAGACTTAGTTATTTGGCTTCGCTTTTTTGAAAAAAAGTATTTTACTGAAAAGCCTAGCAGGAAAATACCAGCAAGTGTTAACCAATGATTTGTCGATTCTCCGGTTGAAGGGAAAGATTTTCCCGTTGGTTTTGTCGTTTCATCATTTCCTGCAGCTTTTTTTTCTGTGGTACTAGTTGTCGATATTTTGGTTTCTTCTGTTGTTGAAGTACTTGTCTTTGTTCGATATATATAAACCACATTTTGTTCTTGTTCAGTGAATTTCCCAGTAGCATTTTTAGGTGTCTCTACGAGTTCATATCCTGCAAATTCTTTCGCCTCTGTTTTGTAAGGAGTATCAATTTCACCTTCCAAAACAAGATTTTCTTTAGTCAATTGTTTTTTATCTTCTGTCAGATAAGAGACAGTAATTTTTCCAGTTGTTTTCTTTTCATCTGGGACAACTTCTGGAACCACTATTTTTGTCGGTTCAGATTCTACACCAGCCGCATCTACTGCGGTCACATAGTAAGACGTACCTTCTTTATCATTTTCAGAAACAAATGAAAATTCAGCTTGATCTTGTTTTTTGAATAGTCGTTTTACGATATTTCCTGGATTAGCTGTAACTTCTTCAGCAGTTCCGGTTCCTTTATAGACAACAAAGTAACGTGTTTGATTTGCTGCTTGATCTTTCCAAGTCAAAGTTGCTTGATTTTTTGCTTGAACTAAATTCATCGAAATCGGTGCAGAAATGGCTTGATGTGAGAGCCATGGTTTTTCTGGAACTAAAGAAGGTGTTGAAAAATACTCATTTTTTAGTAATTCAATCGCTTGATTTTTTGCTTGATTGCGTTCTTTCAAGTTATCCGCTAATGAAGGGATATCCGAGGGAATCAAATCATTGTAACTAAAAAGAACACTACCATCGATATTGTCATATTGTTGATTAAATTTCATTTGATTAGGAATTTCCTCAGGATTTAACCAAGCGACTTCCCAACCACCATTCGTCGCATGTTTATAGTTGGCATGTCCAACATAAACTTGGCTATGACTACCTTCAGCAACATTATTCCACCAACGAGTCAATTCGCCGTATGGGGCAGCTTTTTGATCAAAACTCCAGTAAATTTGCGGAATGATATAGTCAACAGTTTCTTCCTTGACCCATTTATAAGTGTCTGCAAAAATGCTACTAGAGTATGATTGGGAAGAAGTAGTAGGCGTGTTGGAGCCACGAGAGTCATTGGTTTTATGCTCCCAGATCCCAAATGGACTGATCCCGAATTGGACTGCTTTTTGCTTATTTTTATTATGGCTATCTAGCATAGATTTAACACCAGATACTAAATGAGTAATATTATCTCTGCGCCATTCTTCGATATCTGTATAGCCTTTTCCGTATTTTTCAAAAGTGGCTTGATCTTCATTTTTGTCTCCAAAAAAGACATTATCTTCTCCGACAGTAATGCGGTATGGATAGAAATAATCATCAAAATGAATCGCATCGATATCGTAATTTTCCACAACTTCTTTCATTGAGTCGATAACATAGCTTTGTACTTCTGGAATACCAGGATTCAAGAATAATTTTTCATCAAACATCAAGACATTTTCAGGGTGCTGTGCGGCATAATTGTTTGGTGCTAGAATACCAGCTTCTTTCAATTTGAGGACTTGTTCACTAGTGCTTAATGCCAGAACTTCATCTTTGCTCATCTTTAGTTTATCCAAAGTACTTTGATCAGACAGTTTTGTGTTTGTAACACGGTAAGGATTAAACCACGCATGATACTCCATTCCAGCTTCATGTGTGACATCAATCATCCATTTCAACGGATCATAGCCAGGATCAGTCCCCTGAGATCCGCTTAAAAATTCTGACCATGGATTCAGTTCTGATGGGTACCAAGCATCTAATAATGGACGGACTTGGAAAATCATGGCATTCATGTTCCAGTCCGATAACGTTTGTAGACGTTCTAAATAACTCGCCTTAAAGTCTGCTTCACTTGTAGGTTGTGGCATATTTAAGTTAGCGATCGTTGCTACCCAAGTACTTTTAAATTGATGTTTTGGTTGACTATAGGTACTTGGAAGTGTTACAAACTCAGTGGCATTTTCATAGAACGGAACTGGCGATTTTGTGTCATAGCCTAAAGTCCCCTCTGCATTTTTAGTGTATTTGTACAATGGTTGATTTTCCGCCAAAGCAGTACCAGAAATCAATGTGGAACAAAAAAATAACAGGCAAGCAAGTGCTCCTTTTCTTTTCATTTTCAAAATTAACTCCTCCTAATTTTATTAAAACGCTATCATTATAAAAATACTATACCATTGGCGAAATATTTTTTCAATATAATATTCTATTTAACGTAATTTTCTTTCTTAATAAATCTTATTCTTATGAATATAGAAAATAAAAAGACTTTTAGATAGAATTAACGGTTATTTATTTTAAAAATATGAATTGGTGTTTGGAAGTTGTATACAACTTTTAATAAATTTGAATTTTAAGTGAGTCAATTAGAAAGAAGGAGAGGGAAGTAAATAAAAAACGGACAACTCCGAATTTAAGTAAGGAGTTGTCCGCTATAATTTTGACTTGATTTATTCTTGTGCCAAAATTCGGTGTAAAAATTCTTTTGTACGCGTTTCTTTTGGATGAACAAAGATATCATCTGAAGTTCCTTCTTCAGCAATTACCCCTTTATCCATAAAAATTACGCGATCAGATACTTCTTTAGCAAATGCCATTTCATGGGTCACAATGATCATTGTTAATCCCGTGTTAGCTAAATCTTTCATTGTTTTCAATACTTCACCGACCATTTCTGGATCAAGAGCAGAAGTAGGTTCATCAAATAACATCATATCAGGGTTCATTGATAACGCACGAGCGATAGCTACACGTTGTTTCTGTCCACCAGATAATTGAGCAGGCTTCGCCTCAATAAAGCGACTCATGCCAACTTTTTCCAGATTTTCTAAGGCGATTTGTTTTGCTTCTTCTTTGTTTCGTTTTAAAACAGTGGTTTGCCCAGAAGTACAATTATCTAAAACATTCATATTATTGAATAAATTGAATGATTGAAACACCATTCCTAAGTGCGTACGGTACTTAGGTAAATTATAGCCACGTTCCAACACATTTGCGCCATCATAAATGATTTTGCCCGCTGTTGGTTTTTCTAGCAAATTAATACAACGTAACAAGGTTGATTTTCCAGAACCAGACGAACCGATAATTGTCACAACTTCTCCTTTATTCACGGATAAGTTAATATCTTTCAAGACTTCATTTTTACCAAAACTTTTTTGTAAATGTTCAACATCAATAATCGCAGTCATCTTTTTTCCTCCTAGCTTTCTTTTCCGTTGGTCACTTCTTCAGTTTCTTCTGCTTTAATGTAAGCAGAGGGACCATCCATTTTCTTTTCAACGATTCGTAAAATACGTGTGATTGCATACGTCATGATTAAGTAAATGATTCCAACGATAGTAAAGGTTTGGAAAAATTGGAAGTTTGCGCCAGAAGCAGCATTTCCTTGGAAAAAGAGATCAGCTACACCGATAACACTTAATACAGCAGTATCTTTGATATTGATGACAAATTCATTTCCTGTTGCAGGTAAAATGTTTCGTAAAACTTGTGGAATAATTACCTTTCGCATAGTTTGACCATGTGTCATTCCGATAGCTTGTGCCGCTTCAAATTGACCTTTGTCTACTGCAAAAATACCACCACGAACAATTTCAGACATGTAAGCACCCGTATTAACAGAAACAATAAAGAGGGCGGCAACTGTTCGATCTAATGAAATACCAAAAGCAAGAGCTAGTCCATAGAAGATAACCATCGCTTGAACCATCATTGGTGTACCGCGGAAAACTTCGATATAAATTGAAAGTAAGGCATTACAGATTTTTTGTACAATACGTAAAACAGGATTTTCTGATTCTGGAATTGTACGAACGACACCGATTAATAACCCTAAAGTCGTACCGACTACTGTACCGATTAACGCGATAAATAAGGTTAAACCAGCTCCGCGTAAAAACATAGTGCCATATTGATCCCAAATCGTTTTGAAATCAGTCCAAACACTTGTTTTTTGTTCATCGTCTGTTTTAGCAGCAGGTTGATCTTCAATTGCTTGATCCATGATATCAGTTCGCTCTTTAGCAGAAATTGTCCCTAAAATTTGATTGACTTTTTCGATTTCTGGGTCACCTTTACGCATGCCGACCGCAATTTGAACATCTTCTGGATTGGTTTGAAACCCATCTACTTTATCAAACTCTAACATAGCTAAGTCTTTGTTGACGCTAGTAGCAGTGACGCCTTCAGGACGCTCACTTACATAGCCATCAATCATACCAGAAGCTAAAGCTGTTCGCATAGCGGAGAAATTGTCCATTGCTTGTTGCTTATTCACATTTGGAATTTGATCGATAACGCTGTAATGAAATGTATTTAGTTGTGCAGTCAATTTTGCGCCCGATAAATCTTTGATTGATTTTGCCTCACTATATTTACCGTCTTTTCTAACAACGACTACTAATTGTGACTCATAATAAGGATCAGTAAAATCGATTTCCTTTTTACGTTCAGCGGTTGGACTCATTCCTGCGATAATCGCATCGATTTTGCCAGATTGTAAAGCCGGAGCTAAGCCATCCCATTTTGTTTGAACAATAACTAATTCTTTATCCAAACCTTCGGCGATTTTTTTGGCGATTTGAACATCGTACCCTCCTGCAAAGGAAGAATTTCCTTGAATCGGAACGGCACCATTAGCATCCGTTTTTTGAGACCAGTTAAACGGAGCGTAGCCAGCCTCCATTCCTACACGAAATTCAGCTTTTTCTTCTGCGTACCCAAAATGTGGGGCAACGAGAAGACTAATCATAAGTGCAAATAATAGACTTAGAAATGTTGTTTTTTTCTTCATGTTTTTTCACCTTTCTGTTTTCTGCAACTAAAAAATATCAATCTTAGATCAATTAGAGTAGTGAAAGGTAGAGATAAAATCAGTTGGCTTTTAAAATTAGCTGGTTTATTCATTTCAGCTCATTTTTTAACGAACTCATGCATTTGAATGCATTAAAAAAGCAACCATGCAGATGCAGGGTTGCCTAGTATCGTTAGGATTTGTAGTTCTCAACAAAGACATAGCGCAACTTAGCATCACTACTAAGACAGTCCGTAAATTATTCACTTACGACCCAACATAGAATAGAGAGGCTATTCTATATTTCGGCGATTTTTCCTAGACTTGCTTCACGGTGTCCTCTCACTCCACAAGCGTAATAAAAATCGCAACCTCTACCTCAAATTGAGGTACTATTTAGTTATCAGATTAAGTACAAAGTTTACGTTAGTTCGCTTAAAATGTCAATTGATTTACTATCGCCATTGGCTTTGAAAAGGACTTTATAATAAAAGAGATAACTTAGTTAACTAGCTGTAAAAAAACAGAAGCAAATAGTCGGAATAAAAATCTCTCCTGACTTTTCACTTCTGTTCTAATTTTTTTCGTTCTAACTTATGCTTGTGGAGCTGTTTTTGGTTCACGACCTAAAATAGCTTGTAAAACAGTTAATACTCCATAAGAGACTAAAATAGTATAAATCAAACTTGAGTAAGTTGTAATATCGAAGTCCCATGTTTTATAGATAACTAATACAATTGCTAAAACAATACCTGCAATGACATTAAGTGCAGCAAAAGCCCAAAGATTTCCATTTTCTTTACGTGAAAGATAGAAGATAGAGAACCATAAGCTTAAAACACCCCAAGCGATGCAGACTAAAATTGCCGCCCAATAAATAATAAATGCTACCATTGAAAGTTTCACCTCACTTTTATACAACTTGTATTCTATCATCTTATCTGAATTTTGTCATGAGAAGCAGATGACAAATTTGCGTGAATCAAGTAGAATTTATTTCGTCCTTGTTTTATCCAAGATTTTTACCAACAAGTATAAAGTTACGTTATAATAAAATGGTAGGAGATGATTGAGTTGAAACAAATTGAAAGCGCAAAGGCAGTTGCCTTGATTCAAGCAGCAGAGTCACTTACCTTTTTAACTGGTGCAGGTATTTCAACACCATCTGGCGTACCAGATTACCGTTCACTCACAGGAATCTATCAAGGAATCGAGCGACCTGAATATTTATTAAGTGATACATGTATGAGGAGAGAGCCAGAAAAATTTTATGAATTTGTAAAAAAATTATATCATCCAGCAGCAAAGCCAAATGCGATTCATCAAGCTATCGCTGGTTTAGAAAAGAAAAAGTCTATTTGGACGATTTCCCAAAATATTGATGGTCTTCATGAAAAAGCAGGGAGTCATCAACTAGTTGATTTTCATGGTAGTCTATATCATTGTCATTGTTTAAAGTGCGGCAAGCCTATTACCTGGGAGGATTATTTACAATCTGATGAGCATGCGACTTGCGGTGGTCAAATCAGACCCGATATCACATTGTATGAAGAAGCTCTTTCAGAAAAAGTAATTGAACAAGCAATCAGAGCTGTCAGTAATACAGAGCTGTTAGTGATTGTAGGAACTAGCTTTCAAGTTCATCCGTTTTGCGATTTGATTCATTATGCATCAGAAACAACGACGATACTGGTAATTAATCAAACACCACTCCACATAGAACGACCGTATTATTTTTTAAAGGAAAATGCGTTAACTACATTTAAAAACATTAAAATAGAGGAGCAATGAAATGGAAAAAATAAAATCAGAACGTGAAAAAATGATTGATGGAGAGCTTTATTTCGCTGCTGACCCAGAGTTGGTTGCAGCAAGAAACCATGCAAGAGAACAAATGAAACTAATAAATAACGAACAAGATTCGTATGTTAGACGTCAATTATTAGAAGAAACATTTGGGTCAACTGGAACAGGGAGTCACATCGAACCAACGATTCAATTTGATTATGGTTTCAATATCCATGTAGGAAAAAATTTCTATGCAAATTTCAATAATGTCTTTTTAGATGTTTGTCCGATTACAATCGGTGATAATTGTATGTGCGCGCCAAATGTTCAGCTTTACACCGCAACTCATCCGTTACATCCTGTAAAAAGAAACAGTGGATTAGAATATGGCAAACCGATTACGATTGGTGACAATGTTTGGCTTGGTGGAAGTTCAGTAGTGATTCCTGGTGTTACTTTAGGGAATAATGTGGTTGTTGCGGCGGGGTCTGTTGTCACGAAGTCGTTTCCTGATAACTGTGTAATTGGCGGTAATCCAGCGAAAGTACTTAAAATGATTGAATTAGATGAACCAAAACAGCAAGCACCATTGGCTATTCAGAGAGAAAAAATTAATGTATTAGATAAAAAAATTGTGGCTTTACTTGAAGAACGAATGGATGTGGTTGAAGAAATCGCATCAGTAAAGAAAGCAACTGGAAAAAACGTATTAGATACTTCACGAGAACAAGAAGTATTAGAAAAAGTAGGTCATTATGTTGAAAATGAAAAATATAAGACCACCATTCAAGAAACCTATCGAGGAATCATGGATGCTTCAAAAAAATTCCAACAAAAACAAATCGACTAAGTCGGCAGGAGGAATAGGGATGGACGGAAACGAAAGACGACAAGAAATCCTTCATTGCTTAGAGAAAACTGAAAAGCCGATTAGTGCTAGTTATTTTGCTAAATTATTTGGTGTCAGTCGGCAAATCGTTGTTGGTGATGTAGCGTTGCTGAGAGCTTCGGGACATGGAATTGTAGCAACGGCTAGAGGCTACCTTTATCAAGAAGAAGCTGTGCAAGGAATGGTGACCCAAATTGCGTGTCAACATACCTTGGCACAAACAGAAGAAGAACTTTTACTAATCATCTCTCTTGGCGGTGAAGTATTGGATGTGATTGTTGAGCATCCGCTGTATGGAGAATTAAAAGGAAATTTGCGACTTAAAACGAAAAAAGATGTTACGAACTTTATAGAAAATTACAAAAAAAATAACGCTTCCTTACTTTCCATGTTGACAGAGGGGATTCATTTGCATACGATTCGTTGTCAAAACGAAGAAAAATTATTAGCAATAAAAAAAGCGTTAGCTGAAAAAGGACTTTTATACAAAAATAGTTGAAAATCTAGTTTGTCAGGAGGCTCTAAATTGAAAAGAGGATTAATTCTCTTGAGCACATTACTATTGGTTGGTTGCTCAAATTCCAAAGCAGAAAAAGATGAGACAAATAGTCCGTCTGAAAGTAAAATAAGTACATCTTCAACGACTACAGTCAGTAGTACAACGAGCCAAAAAAAAGTAGAAAATAGTTCAACTACTAGTTCTTCGACAAGTATGACATTAGAAACAACTTCGTTAGAAGGACAATCTTATCCTTATGAGGTTGATTTTGAAACATTTAGTTCCATCACTAGCTTTTTTCATACAGGGGTAAATTTACCTAACACGATTTCATTTCAATGGAGTAATCCTGAAAATGGTCAAATTACATTTACAAAAGATATGTTCAATACGAATTATGCGGTCTCCTATAAACAAATTCCGGCACAAGCAATTCGAATTTTTTCTGCTGATTCGAATGCAAATGATATCAGAACCGTCAATGTCAACACAGAAATAGTTTTGGAGCAACGACTTCAAAGTACTGATGATCGTGAAATGAAAGGGAATTTATACGCATTTATTAATAAAAATGGTGGAGTTTCTTTAGTAACACCAAATTATGCTGGGAATGTGGAAACAAAGAATATGGATGTAATGGTAGAGTACTTACCTCAATAAAAAAAAGAACGAACAACCTCTGTTTTTAAAGTTGTTCGTTCTTTTTATTTTTAAGTTAATTTATTCGTTTGTTTGTTCAGCTTCGAATTTTTCAAAAGCAGTTTCGATTACTTCTTTTAGCGCTTTAGCAGAAGCGTCCATACGATCTTTTTCAGAATCAGTTAAAGGAATTTCGATGACTTTTTGGATTCCTTGACGATTGATCACAGCAGGAGCCCCAATATAAATATCATTCTGACCATATTCACCATCTAAGTAAACTGAAAGTGGGAAAACTGAATTTTCATCATCTAAAATAGCTTTAGTGATACGAGCTAATGCGACTGCAATCCCGTAGAACGTAGCGCCTTTCTTTTCAATAATTGAGTATGCAGCATCTCGAACATTGAAAAATAGATTAACCATTGCTTCTTCATCCACTTCAGGATTATTTTTAACCCATTCGTAAATTTGTAAACCGGCAACATTTGCATGAGACCATACAGGAAATTCTGTATCCCCATGTTCCCCTAAAATATAAGCATGTACGTTTCTGGCATCTACATCAACTAACTCAGCAATTGCTTGACGGAAACGTGCAGAATCAAGAGACGTTCCAGAACCAATAACGCGTTCTTTTGGAAATCCTGAGAATTTCCATGTAGAATAAGTTAAGATATCGACAGGATTAGCGGCAACCAAGAAAATACCTTGAAAACCAGATTTGACAATTGAATCAACAATTTGTTTGTTAATCTTTAAGTTTTTGTGTACTAAATCAATTCTTGTTTCACCAGGCTTTTGCGCAGCGCCAGCAGTTAATACAACTAGGTCAGCATCATGACAATCAGCATAAGTTGCTGCATAAATTTTCTTAGGAGAAGTAAAGGCTAATGCATGGGATAAATCGGCTGCATCTCCCTCTGTTTTTTTAGTATCAATATCAATAATACCAACTTCTTGAGCAATGTTTTGTGTCACTAAAGCAAATGCATAACTAGAACCAACAGCGCCGTCTCCTACTAAAATCACTTTTTGATGATCTTTATTTTGTGCTGCTTCGACCATGTGTATCATTCCTTTCGATAGTTTGTTTTATATATGGATAATACCATCATTTGTAAGTTTTGTCACGTTATTCGCTGTTGAAAATAATACAGTTTTTCGGGCTGTTACAAATGCGAACTCTTACATGTGCGTTAATTCACGATTCTTACTTAAGGAAATTTTAAGATTTATTGTAACAGTCACCATTTTTTAATAATTGAAATTGTTTGAACAATAGTTAATTGTGGTATAATGTAATAAAATTGGGTGAATAAAACTAGGTGTGTATCTACATAGATTTTTTAGCTAGTAATGCTACTTTAAATTATCAAGAGATAAAAATTAAGACGATAGAATTTTGCTATCGTAAATTTTTATCTCTTATTGACGTGAGAACATGAATTAACCAACGCTTATATAGCCTAAATAAATCAAACAGATAAAGAAGTTGTAAACTTAATACGAGTTCCCTTTGTCTGATTTGCCTTTAATTCTAGTTCAACTAAAAACTACCACTTGGGCAGAGAAAAAATTAGAAGGAAAAGAGTATGAGAACATGAAAATGATTGTAGGATTAGGTAATCCAGGAACAAAATACCAAGAAACAAAACATAATATAGGCTTTATTACGCTTGACGAGATGGCTTATCGTCAAAATCTTTCGTTCAGCAAAAATCAATTTGAAGCAGATATTGCAGAGTTTTTTATTGGAACTGAAAAAGTCATGTTGGTTAAACCCTTGACCTTTATGAATGAATCAGGACGAGCGGTAGGACCTTTAATGACTTATTTTGGTGTGGAAGAAAAAGATTTGATTGTGATTTATGATGACTTAGATTTACCTGTGGGGCAGATCCGTTTACGTGAAAAAGGTGGCGCTGGTGGACATAATGGAATCAAAAGTTTGATTTCCCATTTAGGTACAAATGTGTTTCCTAGAATAAAAGTAGGAATCGGCAGACCTATAGGACAAACACCGGTTGTTCATCACGTGCTTAGTGCTTTTCCTAAAGAGAACCATGAAGAGATTCTACTTGCGGTAAAAAAAGCAGCCGATGCTGCGTTTTATGCGTGTGAAGGACATAGTTTCGTTGAGACGATGAATCAGTTTAATGGCAAATAGAAAAGGAGGAGCCTGATTTGAATATTATTAAACGTATTGGTAAAAGTACTCAAGTTAAAGAGTGGCAAAATAGCTTTTTTGAAAGTGGACGGCAATTGATCACTGGGTTAGCAGGCTCTGCTAAAACATTAGTAATGACTAGTGGATACAAAACAAAAAAACAAAAAGTGATCGTTGCGGTTCCTAATTTATATTATGCCACTCAGTTAGTTGAAGACTTTAGAAATTTATTGCCTGAAGAAGAAATTTATCATTTTCCAGTTGATGAAGTATTAGCAGCTGAAATGGCTTTTTCTTCACCTGAAGCACGTTCTGAAAGAGTCGCAACGTTGAATTTCTTGTTGACGAACAAACCAGGAATTGTTGTGGTTCCTGTTGCTGGACTAAGACGTTTTTTACCTAGTAAAAAGAATTGGAAGCAGGCACAGCTCGTTTGGTCATTGGGGAGCGAAATAGATTTAGAAAATTTAGCCCAACAATTAGTATTAATGGGTTACGAACGTCAGCCATTAGTTGGTAAACCAGGCGAATTTAGTATTCGAGGTAGTATTGTCGATGTGTATCCTTTGAATTCAGATTACCCAATAAGGGCTGAATTATTTGATATTGAAATTGATTCTTTACGTTATTTTGAAGCAGATACGCAACGTTCATTGAGTCCTATTGAATCAGTCACTATTTCCCCTACGACGGATTTGATTTTTTCAAAAGAGGACTTATCTTCAGGCGGAACCAAGCTTAAAGAAGCATTGGAAAAACGTGTGTCCGTAGCTAAAGACGTGACAGAAAAAGAATTTTTGCAAGAATACTATGGTCAGCTATTGACTTCGTGGGAACAAGGAATCCCGACGGATATGGCTCATTACTATACTGATTTTTTATACAGTAACAAGCAAACAATCTTAGATTATTTTCCTAAGGGTAGTCTACTTTTTGTTGATGATTACGCACGTTTAGCTGAAACAGAGCGTGAAATTACTCGTGAAGAAGCTGAATGGCAAGTAATGAAATTAGAGGAAATGCGTATTTTTTCTGAGCAAAAATTTAGTCTGGACTTTCATGATCAAATTAGAAAGACACTTTTAGCGACCACTTTTTTCTCACTTTTCCAAAAAGGAATGGGAAATTTACGTTTTCAAGCAGTCCATAATTTTCAATACCGTTCTATGCAACAGTTTTTTGGTCAAATGCCTTTACTAAAAACAGAAATGGATCGCTGGCAAAAGCAAGATCAAACGGTCGTTGTCTTTGTGCCGACGAAAGAACGTAGTCAAAAAGTAGAAGAGTTATTTCGTGAATTTGAAATTCCTAGTGTAACCACTTCTTTTGATAAAATTATTGAGGGAAAAGTTCAGCTTGTTGAAGGAGCCTTGCACTCTGGTTTTGAATTACCTACCGAAAAACTAGTGACCATTACGGAAAAAGAAATCTTCCACACGACGACTAAAAAACGAGCTCGTAGGCAAATGGTTTCCAATGCAGAACGCTTGAAAAGTTATAGCGATTTGAAAAAAGGTGACTATGTGGTTCATGCGAATCACGGAATTGGTAAGTATATCGGGATGGAAACGCTAGAAGTTGATGGTGTTCATCAAGATTACATTACTATTTTGTATAAAAATGATGATAAACTTTTTATTCCTGTCACACAATTGAATTTGATTCAAAAATTTGTTGCTGCAGAATCCAAAGTTCCTAAAGTCAATAAATTAGGCGGTAGTGAGTGGACGAAAACGAAGCGAAAAGTTACTGCTAAAATTGAAGATATTGCAGATGATTTGATTCAACTTTATGCGGTTCGAGAATCTGAAAAAGGATATGCTTTTCCACCTGATGATGCCTATCAGGAAGAATTCGAAAATGCTTTCCCTTATAGTGAAACAGATGATCAACTGCGAAGTACTGCTGAAATAAAACAGGACATGGAAAAAGCACGTCCGATGGATCGTCTTTTAGTTGGTGATGTTGGTTTTGGAAAAACAGAAGTAGCTTTGCGTGCTGCGTTTAAAGCAATTAATGATAATAAACAAGTCGCTTTTTTGGTTCCTACAACGATTTTAGCGCAACAACATTATGAAACAATGGTCGATCGATTTGAAGGTTTTCCGATAAAAGTCGGCTTATTGAGTCGTTTTCGAACCAAAAAACAACAAGCAGAAACGATTGAACAAATCAAGCATGGTCAAATCGATATTTTAGTTGGCACTCATAGACTGTTATCACAAGATGTATCATTTAGTGATTTAGGGTTATTAGTAATTGATGAAGAACAGCGTTTTGGTGTAAAACATAAAGAACGATTAAAACAACTTCGTTCTCAAGTGGATGTATTAACACTCACGGCAACACCGATTCCACGAACGCTCCATATGTCAATGTTAGGGGTTCGTGACTTATCTGTTATTGAGACACCACCTGAGAATCGTTATCCAATTCAAACTTATGTAATGGAAAATAATCCTGGAGCGATTCGTGAAGCAATCGAACGTGAATTAGCACGAGACGGTCAAGTTTTCTATCTTTATAATCGTGTGGCTACAATCGAACAGAAAGTAGAAGAACTACAAGCATTAGTACCAAATGCTAGGATCGCTTTTGCGCATGGTCAAATGACTGAGGTTCAATTGGAAAATACCTTATTTGATTTTATTGAGCGACAATATGATGTTTTAGTCACAACCACGATTATTGAAACAGGTGTTGATATCCCCAATGCGAATACGCTGTTTGTTGAAGATGCAGACTACATGGGTTTGTCAACGTTGTATCAACTACGAGGACGTGTTGGTCGAAGCAATCGCGTTGCGTATGCGTATTTTATGTACGAACAACAAAAAATTCTTAATGAAGTTAGTGAAAAACGTTTAGAAGCTATCAAAGATTTTACTGAATTAGGTTCAGGCTTTAAAATTGCGATGCGTGATTTGTCGATTCGCGGAGCTGGAAATCTGTTAGGTGCGCAACAACACGGATTTATTGATTCTGTTGGATTTGACATGTATGCACAGATGTTGTCAGAAGCAGTGGCAAGAAAACAAGGAAAAAACGTTCAAGATTATAAAACTTCGGTTGAAATTGATTTAGGAATTGATGCGTATATTCCGACTGAGTATATTACAGATGAACGTCAGAAAATTGAAATTTATAAACGAATTCGTCAGCTTGAAAATCAAGAAATGTATGAGGAATTAGAAGCTGATTTATTAGATCGATTTGGAGAATATCCAGATGAAGTCGCTCACTTGTTGACAACTGGTCAAATCAAAATGAATGGGGATCGAGCATTATTAGAAACAATCCGTAAGCGTCAAGAGACTATTACGTTTACTTTAAGTAAAAAAGGAACGAAAGCTTATAATGTAGAACAACTTTTTGAAGCGTTAAAGGCTACACAATTAAAAGCGGATTTAGCTGTGGAAAAAGAAAAAATGACGATTCGCTTGAAACTAGCGAAAGATATGAGAGAAGCTATTTGGATTCAAGAAGTGGCAGCCTTTACTGATGCTTTACGCCATGAGAAGAATAAGGCGCAGGAAATTGCGCAAGAGGCGTAGGAGGATAAAATATGGCTCATAAAGAAATGCGAGCGATGATGCAAGGAGCATTTGTTTTAACACTAGCCTCTTTTATTGCGAAAGTATTAAGTGCGTTTTATCGCGTTCCTTTTCAAAATTTAGTTGGCGATGAAGGGTTTTATGTCTATCAACAAGTTTATCCGATATATGGGATTGCGATGACCTTAGCTTTAACAGGTTTACCGCAGTTTATTTCTAAAATAGTAGCAGAAAAGCAAGAAGTCAGTGAACAAAAAAAAGTCTTGAAGCAACTGTTCCCGTTTGTTTTTATTATTGCCTTCCTATGTTGGTTGTTCTTTTTCTTTGGCAGCCATGAAATTGCAAAGGTAATGGGAGATGAGCGACTGGCTTCGTTGATTCAAGTCGTTTCATTTACTTTTCTTTTAGTTCCGATTCTTTCGTTTTATCGCGGAAATTTTCAAGGCCATTTATTTATGACACCGAGTGCGATTTCACAGGTTATGGAACAACTCGTTCGTGTAATTGTGATTTGGGTGGCTGCCTATTGTTTTGCAAAATATAGTTGGAGTATTTATCGAACAGGAACGGTTGCAATGGCAGGAGCCTTATTAGGCGGTGTCGTCGCAGCATTGATTTTGGGATACTATGATCATAAGATTCGTGTCGGTAGCCGAGAATATTTAACGAAATGGGTCGTGGATTCAGAAGCTAAAACGTTATTTGGACGATTATTATTAGAAGGTGGGCTTGTTTCTTTATATAGTGCTTTCTTAATTTTATTCCAATTAGTAGATTCTTTCTTTGTGAAAAATGCTTTGGTTTTATCTGGGTTTAGTGATACAGCAGCTAAAGTCGAAAAAGGTGTCTATGACCGCGGTCAACCGTTAGTTCAATTAGGTTTAGTTGTAGCTCTAGCTCTAAGTTCAACTTTTTTACCTGCATTGACAAAGTATTTTATTTCCAAAAATAAAAATCGCTTTTTACAAGCAGCTAAGATATTTCTCCGTTTGACAACAGCGATTGCCTCTGCTGCCTCTGTCGGTTTGATTTTATTGATGCCGTATATGAACTTTACGCTATTCAAAGATTATAAAGGAAATGGTGTTTTAGGCGTTTATGCATGTTCAATTGCTTTTATGGCAACTATTCAAGCATACCAAAGTGTTCTGCAAAGTAGGAATAAATTTATTACGCCGATTATTGCAGCTGTAATTGGCTTAGTGACAAAATTAATTTTAACGAGTCCATTAACCCAATTGTGGGGAACGATTGGAGCAAGTATTTCAACAATTTTTGGTTTAGTTATGACGTTGATTTGCTTACTATTATTTTCGAAAAAAGAAATCAATCGTTTCTTTATTGAAGATCATTTTATCGGAAAATTAATTGTTTGTTTAGGTTTCATGATAATTGTGTTACTCTGTTATCAAGGTAGTTTAGCTATTCTATTTGGTCCAATTGAACATCGAAGTCAAGCACTACTTGTTGCTTTAGTTGGAGTAGTGATTGGTGGAATTTCGTTTCTGTTTATGATTATACGAACCAAATTATTTACAGTCCGCGAGTGGTTATCTCTACCATTTGGGGCAAAAATACTACGAATAAAAATGAAGAGGTGAGCGTATGCGTTTAGATAAATTTTTAAAAGTATCCCGTATTATCAAAAGAAGAACTGTTGCTAAAGAAGTAGCAGATAAGGGAAGAATCCAAGTAAACGAACTATTAGCTAAGTCGTCAACAAGTGTAAAAATTGGTGATAAAGTGAAAATTCAATTTGGGAATAAATTGCTTGAAATCGAAGTAGTAGCTTTACACGATTCAACCAAAAAAGAAGATGCTGCTAAAATGTATCAAATCATTTCAGAAACAAGAGTTGAAAATAGTGATAAATTAGATTAGACAACGTTCTTAGATGTTGGTATAATAAAACGGACAATCCAAAACGACTGGAGCGGAAAACATGGTAAAAAAGAAAAATAACATGGAAAAAGTTGCTGCATTAGATAATGAGTATACAAAAGAGCAGTATGCAGAATTTCAAGAACAGCAAAAACAGTTGATTTTCAGACGCCGACGTTTAGCGGTTGTTTTCTTTATTGCATTTGTCGTTTTTTTGCTTGCTGGAATCCAGCTAGTAAAAGATTATCAGCGTTTGAATGAATTTAAAGTACAAGAAGCACAAGCAACATCGGATTCATTGAAAGCAGACCAAAAGATGAAAAAATTAGAACAAGAGGTTGCGCTTTTAAATGATGAAGATTATGTCGCTAAATTAGCGAGAAGCCGCTATTTCTATTCTAAAGAGGGCGAAAGTATCTATACAGGTTTACCAGATTTCACAGCGAATACAGATACAAAAAACGAACAAAATCAAGCAACAACAGAAAGTCAATCACAGCCGAATTCAACTGAGAATAGCGAATAATCAGAAGAAGAAGCTGACGATATATTAGGGTAATTAAATAGGAGGAACATTTTTTTTATGTCAATTGAAGTAGGAGCAAAGCTACCAGGAAAAGTTTCAGGAATCACTAACTTTGGAGCATTCATTGATTTAGGTGAAGGAAAAACAGGTTTGGTTCATATTAGTGAAGTATCCAATGGTTTTGTAAAAGATATTCACGATGTCTTAACTGTAGGAGATGAAGTGACCGTTAAAGTAACTTCTGTAGGCGATGATGGGAAGGTTGGTTTATCTATCAGAAAAGCTCAAGACCAACCAGAAGAACCAAAACGCGAATTTCAACGTCGTGAAAACAATGATTATCAAAACAATCGTGAGCGAAATCAACGCCCTGTACAGAAGAAGCAATTCACACGTGCGCAACCAACTAACTCAAAACAAGACTTTGACTCATTGATGAGTTCTTTCTTGAAAGATAGCGATGATCGCTTATCTTCATTGAAACGAAACACTGAAGGTAAACGAGGCGGACGAGGCGGACGTCGTAACTAAATAAAAAAGAGGCTGAAGCAAACGATTATTCGTTTTGTTTCAGCCTTTAAAGTTTTAGCTTAATGATTGAAAAATAAGTCAAAAGCGCACAAATTACTTTTGTATCAAGTTTCGCTCATACTATGTTGTGAATGAACGTTGAAAACAGCCTTTTTTATAGAAGATACATCAAATGGCTATTATTGGAGAAGTCATAGTGGTGAATACAAAATGGTGTTCTATTATTTCTATGGCTTGACTTCTCTTAGCTATGGATGCAGTGGTATAAATTTTAAATTTAAGATGAAAGGAATCGAAAATGTTTAAAAAATTTCTTGCTCATGGGAGAAAAAACCATTTTTGGTCCCGAGATAGTCGTATCTTATTGGCTATTTCAGGTGGTGTCGATTCGATGGTCTTGTTAAATTTTATGGAACAAATAGCTAAGCAAGAGCAAGTGACTATAGGTGTTGCACATGTGAATCACCAGTTGCGCCCAGAATCCATTAATGAAGCAGCTTATATCAAAGAGTATTGCCGAAGAAAACAGTTGCCATATTATGAAATAAAATGGACAGCTCAGAGCAAAAAATCAAATATAGAAGCGAGAGCTCGTGCGTTTCGTTATGAATTTTTTGAAGAGATCATGACTAAAAACAACTATGATAGTTTAATGACTGCACATCATAGTGATGATCAAGCTGAAACGGTTTTGATGAAACTGACGAGAGGTAGTGCGTTGCTAAATTTAGTTGGTATACGCCCAGTCCGTTCGTTTGGTAAGGGGAAACTGATTCGACCTTTCTTAATTTTTCCCAAAGATGAGTTGGAAAAATTGGCAAATGCATTAGGAATTGTGTATTTTGAAGATAGTACCAATCAAACAAATGCTTATTTTCGCAATAGAATGAGACATCAAGTAATACCCGTGCTAAAAAAAGAAAATGCTAACTTTTTGTCTCACATCAAGCAATTCACTGAACAAATCGCGCTGGCAAATGAAGTGATTCAGTCAGTAGTCGAACCAAAGTATGAGCAGTGGGTTGTGCAAAATTCACGTAGTTGGCAAATCGATTTAAATGAGTTGAAAAAAGAAAATAGAAGTATTCAAGTCTTTTTTTTCAATTTCTTTTTCCAGAAAACGTTGATTGATAAAGGCGTTGAAATCAACCAAACACATGTTGAACAAATTCTTCAAATTCTCAATCAAGATTCACCCCAAAAAACAATTAATCTTGGTAAAGACTGGCTTTTTGAAAAAAGATATAATCAAGCAGTCATCCATCAAAAAAAGAAACAAGCGATTGATTTAGCGAATGTAACGTATCAAGTGAATTTATCCGAAGGAATTTTTTTATCTGAAACAGAGTGGCTTGGACTGGAAGAAGCAACTAAAGAATTAGTTCTTCCTAGAGAAATAGTAGATTGGCACGAAGAAATTCTCTTAATCAAACAGCAGACGCCATTGCCGTTAGCTATTCGTCATCGACAAAATGGAGATCGACTAAAACTTTCAGAATCGTTAACAAAGAAAGTTAATCGGCTGTTTATTGATCTTAAAATTCCCAACGAAAGCAGAGAAACTGCATGGGTTATTTTATCTGCAGAACAAGAAGTAATTTGGTTGCCAACTTTCGGCAATTCATATTTGAGTATTCCTAAAGAAACTGATAAAATGTTTTACAGGATCCGTTATAGAACCAAAAGGTAATTTATTTTATGATTATCGAAAGCTGATGACGGAGTTCGACCTAAATCGAACTAAATGTTTTGTATCTTAATTCTCAAGCGAGAATAAGACAAATATGAAATAGAAAGTGAACCGATTTAAAAAAATAATCCTCTAAGTTGACTTAGAGCTAGGAAGAGAAGGAGCAAAACATGTTAGAAAAAGATATTGAGAGTGTTTTAATCTCAAAAGAACAAATTCTAGAAAAAGCAAGTGAACTTGGAAAAACCCTTACCGAAGATTATAAAGATAAAAATCCGTTAGTAATCGGTATTTTAAAAGGTGCGGTTCCTTTTATGGCGGATATTACTCGTGAAATAGACACTCATATAGAGATGGATTTTATGGATGTTTCAAGTTATGGAAATGCAACTGTTTCTTCTGGCGAAGTCAAAATTGTCAAAGACTTAGATACAAATGTTGAAGGTCGCGATATTTTGATTGTTGAAGACATCATTGATAGTGGACGTACACTTGCGTATTTAGTGGATCTATTTAAGTATAGAAAAGCTGCATCCGTGAAAATCGTCACATTATTAGATAAACCAGAAGGTAGAGTGGTTGATATCACAGCAGACTATGTTGGCTTTGATGTACCCAATGAATTTGTTGTGGGCTATGGCTTAGATTATGCGGAAGCGTATCGCAATCTGCCTTATGTCGGGATTTTAAAACCTGAAATTTATAAATCAAATTAATATCTCCGAATGAAATTGTTATGTTACAATAGTAAGGTCAGATTGAATAAAAAAACGTGAATAAATTTACGAATGGAAATTAAAGGAGGACAGGCATGAATAAAAAAAATAATGGCATGAAAAATGGCCTGTATTATGTACTACTAGTCTTAGCACTAGTCATGGTGGTCTATTTTGTCTTTGGCAATAGCAACCAGCAACAACCGAATATTGAATATTCAAAGTTCGACACACAATTAAAAGATGGAAAAATCAAAGAATTTTCGATTCAACCGACAAATGGTGTGTACACAATCACTGGTGAATATAAAGAAAAGCAAGAAATTAAAAATACTGGTGGTCTTTCATTGTGGGGATCAACTGAAGTGTCAAGCAAGTCTTTCAAGACCGTTGTGTTACCAAGTGATTCAACAATAGCAAATATTCAAGATGCAGCGAAAGAAAATAATGTTGCACTTACAGTGAAAGAACAATCAACTAGTGGTGTTTGGTTGTCCGTCTTATTCAGCTTTTTACCAGTTGTTCTAATTTTCTTCTTGTTCTATATGATGATGGGACAACAAGGTGGCGGCGGTGGCGGTGGCGGCCGTGTCATGAACTTTGGTAAATCAAAAGCCAAAGAAGCTGATAAAAAAGCAAACCGTGTCCGTTTCTCTGACGTAGCGGGTGCAGAAGAAGAAAAACAAGAATTAGTTGAAGTTGTTGAATTCTTGAAAGATCCAAGACGTTTTGTCGAATTAGGCGCGCGTATCCCAGCTGGTGTTCTTTTAGAAGGACCTCCAGGGACAGGTAAAACGTTGCTTGCCAAAGCAGTAGCTGGTGAAGCAGGCGTACCATTTTATTCGATTTCAGGTTCTGATTTTGTGGAAATGTTTGTCGGGGTCGGTGCAAGCCGTGTCCGTGACTTATTTGAAACAGCTAAGAAAAATGCGCCAGCAATCATCTTTATTGATGAGATTGATGCAGTGGGTCGTCAACGTGGTGCCGGTATGGGCGGCGGACATGACGAACGCGAGCAAACATTGAATCAATTGCTAGTTGAA
The DNA here is from genome assembly GCF_054871725.1 of Enterococcus sp. LJL99. Lineage (NCBI taxonomy): Bacteria > Bacillati > Bacillota > Bacilli > Lactobacillales > Enterococcaceae > Enterococcus > Enterococcus sp. LJL99. The sequence goes on along the minus strand of NZ_JBTXLT010000007.1, from coordinate 5,732 downwards.
ATGGATGGGTTTGATGGTAATGAAGGAGTAATCGTTGTTGCGGCAACTAACCGTTCTGACGTATTAGATCCAGCGTTACTTCGTCCAGGTCGTTTTGACCGCCAAATTTTGGTGGGTCGTCCTGATGTTAAAGGTCGTGAAGCAATCCTTAGAGTTCATGCTCGAAACAAACCATTGGCTGACGATGTTGATTTGAAAGTTGTTGCGCAACAAACTCCTGGATTTGCTGGGGCTGATTTAGAAAACGTACTAAACGAAGCGGCCTTAGTTGCTGCTCGTCGTAATAAAAAGAAAATTGATGCTTCTGATGTGGATGAAGCAGAAGATCGCGTGATTGCAGGACCAGCTAAGAAAGATCGTGTCATCAATAAAAAAGAACGCGAAATGGTGGCTTACCACGAAGCAGGACATACGATTGTCGGTTTAGTTTTAAGCCGTGCTAGAGTTGTTCATAAAGTAACAATCATTCCTCGTGGACGTGCTGGCGGCTATATGATTGCTTTACCAAAAGAAGACCAATTCTTAATGACTAAAGAAGATATGTTTGAACAAATCGTTGGTTTATTAGGTGGACGTACAGCCGAAGAAATTATCTTTGGCGTTCAATCAACAGGAGCTTCAAATGACTTTGAACAAGCAACAGGCATTGCTCGTAGTATGGTTACAGAGTATGGAATGAGTGAAAAATTAGGACCTGTTCAATACGAAGGAAATCATCAAGTATTTGTTGGTCGTGATTATGGCCAAACTAAAGCTTATTCAGAACAAGTAGCTTTTGAAATTGATCAAGAAGTTCGTCGTATTTTAATGGATGCTCATAAAAAAGCGCATGAGATTATTGAAGCGCACCGTGCGCAACATAAATTAATCGCAGAAAAACTATTAGAATTCGAAACATTGGATGCTCGTAGTATTAAATCTCTGTTTGAAGAAGGTAGAATGCCACAAGATGTAGTGGACAGTCAGTTCCCTAGTGAAAAGGCACAAACTTTTGAAGAAGCAAAACGTGCACTAGAAGAAAAAGATGCACAAAAACAAGCCGAAGAAAAACAAGATTTTGAAGAGGCAAAACAAGAATTCGCTGAAGAAGCAGAAGAAATCAAAGCTGCTAGTGAAAAAGCAGAAAAAACGATTCAATCTGAAGAAAATTCTACTGATGAAACAAAAAAAGAAGATTCTGAGTATGATCGTAATAACTTTGAAGATCGTTACAAATAAACAAACTAAAAATTAGCAGACATTCCTGCCGACTCCCGATAAGATTGGGAAATGGCAGGAATGTTTTTTTGTAAAGTATTAACTAAATGGATTCTTAAATTAAGTTTCTGAAATTATTTAGTTGAAAAAAAGCTCAATTGCTAGTATTATCTGATAATGAGTCAGAACTTTACCCAATTAGAAAAGAGGGAAAACATAGAATGAATGATTATTTAGTAAAAGCATTAGCGTATAACGGTGCGATTCGTGCCTATGCAGTTTGTGCCACCAATACAGTTTCAGAAGCTCAAAAAAGACATGACACATGGAGTTCTTCTACCGCAGCTTTAGGTAGAACAATGGTTGGTGCTTTATTATTAGGAGCGACATTGAAAGGCGAAAATAAACTGACGGTCAAAATCCATGGAAACGGCCCAGCAGGTTCAGTCATTGTAGATAGTGATGGTAGTGGAAATACAAAGGGGTATATCAAAAACCCTCATGTCAGTTTAAAATTAAATGATAGTGGCAAAATTGATGTTCGAGGTGCAGTTGGAACAGAAGGAGTATTTACAGTTGTTAAAGATCTAGGATTGAAAGAATCTTTTTCAGGTCAAACTCCGATTGTTTCTGGTGAAATTGGTGAAGACTTTACCTATTTTATGGCTGTATCAGAACAAACACCCTCGGCTTTTGGCTTAAGTGTTTTAGTTGATACAGATGAAAGTGTAAAAGCAGCTGGTGGTTTTATGATCCAAGTAATGCCAGGGGCTGAAGAAAGTACTATCGATTTTATTGAGCAAAAATTACATGAAATTCCAATGATATCTCGCTTAATTGATGAAGGGGAGTCGCCAGAAGAATTACTTTTCAGAATTCTTGGTGAAGATGTTGAAATTCTAGAAAAAATGCCTGTTCAATTTAACTGCGAATGTTCAAAAGAAAAATTCGGTACAGCAATCATTGCGGTCGGATTAGATGAAATCAACGCAATGATTGACGAGGACCATGGCGCAGAAGCTGTTTGTCAATTTTGTGGTAACAAGTATCAATATAGTGAAGAAGATTTGATTGCATTACGTGATGAAGCAATTAAAAATACCCGTGAAAAATAGGAGGTAACCTTTGTGTGGAAAATAGGTAATGTTGAAATTCCTAATCGTGTGGTCGTAGCACCTATGGCTGGAATCAGTAATGCAGCCTTTCGAGTGACTGTTAAAGAATTTGGGGCCGGCTTAGTGGTCTGTGAAATGATCAGTGATAAAGGAATTCAATTTAGAAATAAAAAAACATTAGAAATGCTTTATATCGATGAAAGAGAATATCCGTTAAGTGTGCAGATTTTTGGTGGAGATAAAACAACCTTAGTCGAAGCGGCTAAATTTGTAGAAGAAAATACCAAAGCGGCAATTATCGACATAAATATGGGGTGTCCTGTTAGTAAAGTGATCAAAGCCGAAGCTGGAGCAAAATGGTTATTAAATCCTGATAAAGTGTATGAAATGGTCGAGGCAGTTTCTTCTGCAGTTCAATTACCCGTAACGGTCAAAATGAGAACAGGTTGGGATGAAGATCACTTGTTTGCAGTAGAAAATGCATTAGCTGCTGAAAAAGCAGGTGCTTCTGCAATAGCTATGCATGGTCGAACTCGGGTACAAATGTATGAAGGAAACGCGAATTGGGATGTCTTAAAAGAAGTGAAACAACAGTTAACCATTCCTTTTATGGGAAATGGAGATGTTCGAACACCAGAAGATGCGAAACGGATGTTGGAGTATGTCGGAGCAGATGGTGTTATGATTGGTCGAGCGGCACTAGGCAATCCTTGGATGATTAAACGAACAAAGCATTATCTTGAAACAGGTGAGCTATTACCGGAACCTACAGCTCCAGAAAAAATAGAAATAGCCAAACTTCATCTACAGCGTTTAGTAGATTTGAAAGGTGAATCGATTGCTGCACGTGAATTTAGACAACATGCTTCTTATTATTTAAAAGGAATACCAAGAGCAGCTAAAGTAAAAGTAGCGATTAATCAAGCAGAAACGCAACAAGAAATGATTGATTTGATGGAAGAATTTGCTACTAAAAATGAAAAACAAATGACAAAATAAGGAACCATAAATAGCTAAAAAAAGAAATTCAAGCTGAATCATAAGTTCAGCTTGCTTTTTTTTGTTTTTGTATGGCATTATTAGGGTATGTGATTTTAGAATGGAGGAAAAAGAGTGACAGAAGAACATCAAGCACAAGTAGAAGAACTAAATGATCAAATGCTTGTCCGTCGTGAAAAGATGGAAAATTTACGTAACGAAGGAATCGATCCATTCGGAAAACGTTTTGATCGTAGCCATAATTCAAAAGAATTACATGAAAAATTTGATAGCTACTCAAAAGAAGAATTGGCAGATATGAATGAATCAGCAAGTGTTGCTGGCCGTATGATGACCAAACGTGGTAAAGGAAAAGCTGGTTTTGCTCACTTACAAGATCGTGACGGCCAAATTCAAATTTATGTACGAAAAGATCAAGTGGGCGATGAAGCCTATGCTATTTTTAAACAAGCCGATTTAGGGGACTTTTTTGGTGTAACTGGCGATATTATGAAAACTGATACAGGTGAAGTAACAATTAAGGCTAAGTCAATCGTATTGCTAACTAAAGCATTGCGTCCGCTTCCTGATAAATATCATGGATTGACAAATATCGAGCAACGTTATCGTCAACGTTATTTAGATTTGATTAGTAATAAAGATAGCTTTGATCGTTTTATGAAAAGAAGCCAAATTATCAGTGAAATTCGTCGTTACCTTGATGGACATGGGTATGTAGAAGTTGAAACACCAGTTTTACACAATGATGCTGGTGGAGCAGCAGCTCGTCCGTTCATTACACACCATAATGCTCTTGATATGGATTTATATTTACGAATTGCATTAGAGTTGCATTTGAAACGTTTGATTGTTGGCGGCATGGAAAAAGTATATGAAATTGGACGTGTTTTCCGTAATGAAGGGATCGATACAACCCACAATCCTGAATTTACAATGTTAGAAGCATATACAGCTTATACTGATTTTAAAGATGTCATGGATCTGACGGAAGGTATTATTCGCAATGCAGCTGAAAAAGTATTAGGAACGACTACGATTACGTATGATGAAAAAGACATCGACCTAGGCTCGGAGTTCAATAGAATTCATATGGTTGATGCCATCAAAAATGAAACAGGAGTCGATTTTTGGCAAGAGATGTCAGTCGAAGAAGCGCGTGAATTAGCCAAAAAACACAATGTTGAAATCAATGATAATATGATGGTAGGTCATATTTTAAATGAATTCTTTGAGACTTTTGTAGAAGAAACGCTTCAACAACCGACTTTTATCTATGGGCATCCAGTTGAAGTTTCGCCTCTAGCTAAGAAAAATCCAGAAGACTCACGTTTCACTGACCGTTTTGAATTGTTTATTGTAGGGAAAGAATTCGCCAATGCCTTTACTGAATTAAATGATCCAATTGATCAACGCGAACGTTTTGAAGAACAAGAGAAAGAACGTGAGCAAGGAAATGATGAGGCACATGGAGTAGACGAAGACTTCATTGAAGCTTTAGAATACGGATTACCACCGACTGGAGGATTAGGAATCGGAATTGACCGTTTAGTTATGTTATTGACTGATGCGCAGTCTATTAGAGACGTTTTATTATTCCCAACTATGCGTTAATCAAATAGAAGAAAGCTTAAGGAGACGACAAAAAATCTCACTTAAGCTTTTTTTGTAAATAATATTGCTTTAAATTACAAATATCAATAGTAAAATACGAACAATTAAGTCTATAAAACAATAAATAAACGGGAATAAAAAAAACTTAAAAAAAGTGCGATTTTTAGTTGACCTACAACGAATTTATTGATATATTAATACTTGTCGCTAGGCGGGAAACACAAAACGCTAAGTGATTGAAAAAATTAAGTCATCAAAAATAGTTTTTAATTTTAAAAAAGTTGTTGACAAATGATGAGAAACTTGATAAGATATAAAAGTTGCTGGCGAAACAAACAGTAACAAATTGGATAACAAACAAGTTGTTCAAAAACATTGAAATATCAACAAAAAAGTTGTTGACAAATAACAAATAAGTTGATATGATATAACAGTTGTCGCTGATGAAGTGATAACAAATCGAAACAAACTACTAAAAAGTTTTTTTAAAAAGTAGTTGACATCGAAAAAGAGACATGATATAATTTAGAAGTTGCCGCACGGCGACTTAAGTAGACCTTTGAAAACTGAACAAAGCAAGACGAACCAAATGTGTAGGTTGTTTTTACAATGGTAAAAACAAACAACAATTTTTAAAACAAGCGAAGCAATATGCTAGCAAACAAAATGAGCTTAACAATCGAAAGATTGTGTTCAACTTTTATTATGAGAGTTTGATCCTGGCTCAGGACGAACGCTGGCGGCGTGCCTAATACATGCAAGTCGAACGCTTCTTTCCTATCGAGTGCTTGCACTCACTTGGAAAGAGGA